>DASZZG010000001.1:0-3607 GCA_035543355.1 Solirubrobacteraceae bacterium
CCGCTTCGTGGGCGACGCCGGCGACGTGATCGGCATGACCACCTTCGGCGCGTCAGCTCCTGCGACCGATGTCTACAAGCACTTCGGCATCACGCCCGACCGCATCGTAGAGCGAGGTCGAGCCGTCGTGGAAGCCGCGAAAGCATGAATCTTCTGATCCCGAACACCGCCCGAGGAGACCCACGATGAGCGTGACCGCACCCCAGGTAAACGAGCGGCTAGCGGCGCTGACCGCCGCCGGGACCAGCATCTGGCTCGACCAGATCCGCCGCAGCCTGGTCGAGGGCGGCGAGCTCGAACGGATGGTCGCGGAGGACTCGCTGCGCGGCGTCACCTCGAATCCGGCGATCTTTGAGAAGGCGATCCTCGGCAGCGCCGACTACGACGACCAGCTCGAGCAGCTCGCGAAGGAGGGCAAGAGCGGGCGCGAGGTGTACCGCTACCTGGCCGTGCGCGACGTGCAAATCGCCGCGGACGTGCTTCGTCCGGTGTGGGACGAGACGAGCGCCTACGACGGTTACGTCTCGCTCGAGGTGGCCCCCCGCCTGGCGCACGACGCCGAGGGCACGATCGAGCAGGCGCGGATGTACTGGGAGCTGGTCGATCGACCGAACGTGATGATCAAGATCCCGGGCACCGAAGAGTGCATTCCCGCGATCGAGCAGATGATCTACGAGGGCGTCAACATCAACATCACGCTGCTGTTCTCGGTCGCCGCTCACGAGCGCGTGATGGAGGCCTTCATCCGCGGCCTCGAACGGCGCCACGCGGAGGGCAAGCCGCTCGACATCCACTCCGTCGCGAGCTTCTTCGTCTCGCGCGTGGACACCGAGGTGGACAAGCGCCTCGAGGCGCTCGGGCGCACCGACCTCCAGGGCACCGCGGCGCTCGCCAACGCGCGCGACGCCTATCGGGCCTTCAAGCAGATCTTCCACGGCGACCGCTTCAGCGAGCTCAAGGCTGGCGGCGCTCCGGTGCAGCGCCCGCTGTGGGCGTCGACCGGGGTCAAGAATCCCCACTACTCCGAGACGATGTACGTCGAAGGGCTGGTGGGGCCTGAGACGGTCAACACGATGCCGATGCCGACGCTGCTCGCATTCGCTGAGCGGGGCGAGGTCCCGGGGCCGACCGTCGACGAGGACCCGCAACCGGCGCTCGCCGCGCTCGCGGAGGCGGGGATCGACATGGACGACGTCACGCGCAAGCTGCTCGACGACGGCATCAAGGCGTTCGTGACGCCGATGGAGAAGCTGCTGGCCGGGATCGACAGCCGTCGCCAGGCGATCGTCACAGGGCGCCCCAAGACGATCGAGTCGGCGCTGCCGAAGGAGCTCGAGCAGGCGATCCACGACCGCGTTGCGGTGGCCACGAAGGAGCACGTCGCGCGACGGATCTGGAAGAAGGACGAGAGCCTCTGGGGCGGGCCCGGCGTGCCCGAGATCGGCAACCGGCTGGGCTGGCTGACGATCGCCGACGCGATGCTCGAGCAGGCCGATGACCTCGAGGCCTTCGCCAAGGAGTGCGCGGACGAGGGGCTGACCGATGCCGTGCTGCTCGGCATGGGCGGATCGAGCCTGGCGCCCGAGGTGCTGCGCCTCAGCTTCGGCGCGCGCGACGGAGCGCTGCGCCTGCATGTGCTCGACTCCACCGACGCGAGCGCCGTGCTCGCCCAGGAGCACGCGATCGAGGTGTCCAAGACGTTGTTCATCGTCTCGACGAAGTCCGGCGGGACGATCGAGACGCTGTCGCTGTTCAAGCACTTCCACGCGCGCGCCGCCGAGCAGCTGGGCGACTCGGCGGGCAGGCACTTCATCGCGGTCACCGACCCCGGAAGCTCGCTCGTGGAGCTGGCTTCAGAGCACGGCTTCCGCCGCACCTTCATCAACAATCCCGACATCGGCGGGCGCTACTCGGCGCTGTCGCTCTTTGGCCTCGTGCCGGCCGCGCTGATGGGGGTCGACCTGGTCGCCCTGCTCGATCGCGCCGGGGTCGCCGAGCAGGCCAGCGTCAACTACGACTCGAGCGACGCCAACTCGGGCCTGTGGCTGGGGTTGACGCTGGGCGAGCTGGCGGTTCAGGGCCGCGACAAGCTGACGTTCGTCGTTTCTGAGCCGATCTCGAGCTTTGGCCTGTGGGCAGAGCAGCTGGTGGCCGAGAGCACGGGCAAGCAGGGCACGGGCATCCTGCCGGTCGCCGGCGAGCCCGTCGGTGCGCCCGAGAGCTACGGCCCGGACCGCGTCTTCGTCTACCTGCGCAACGTCGACAAGCCGGACGAGGAGCTCGACTCCAGGCTCAAGGCGCTCGCGAAGGCCGGTCATCCGACCGTGACGCTCTCGGTCCACGGTCCGGCGGACCTCGGCCGGATCTTCTTCTTCGCCGAGTTCGCGACCGCGGTCGCCGGCTGGGTGCTGAGGATCAACCCATTCGACCAGCCCAACGTCGCGGAGGCCAAGGAGAACACGAACAAGGTGCTCGCGGCTTTCGAGGCCGATGGCAGCCTGCCGCAGCTCGACGACGCCGACGACGATGCGCTGCGGGAGCTGCTCGCCGGCGCCGCGCCCCCGCACTACGTGGCGATCATGGGCTACGTCGCGCCGTCGCCGGAGTTCGACGCGGCGATCGCCGAGCTGCGCACGACGATCCGCGACGCCACCCGGGCAACGACGACGTTCGGCTACGGGCCGCGCTTTCTGCATTCGACGGGGCAGTTCCACAAGGGCGGCCCCGCGACCGGACTGTTCCTGCAGCTCGTGCACGACGGCGATCAAGACGTCGAGATCCCAGGCGCTCCCTACTCCTTCACGACGCTCAAGAACGCGCAGGCGATCGGCGATTGCAAGACGTTGCGGGCGCACGGGCTGCCGGCCGAGCGTGTGCGGCTGGAGGGCGAGCCGGCGTTTGCCGTGCGCGAGCTGACCACGAAGATCAAGGAGATGCTCTGATGCAGATCGGCTTTGTCGGGCTGGGCAAGATGGGCGGCAACATGGTCCATCGCATCCGCCGTGACTCGGACCACGAGGTAGTCGCATTCGACTTCTCGCAGGAGGCGGTATCGGAGGCCGAGAGCCACGGCGCGAGCGGAGCCTCCTCGCTCGAAGAGCTGGTGTCCAAGCTCGATTCGCCGCGCACCGTCTGGATCATGGTGCCGGCGGGCCAGGCGACGCAGGACACGGTAGACAAGCTGGCTGAGCTGCTCGACAAGGGCGACACGATCGTCGACGGCGGCAACTCCAAGTGGAAGGACGACATCACACGCGCCGAAGCGCTCGAGCCGCAAGGGATCGACTACGTCGACGTCGGCACGAGCGGTGGCGTCTGGGGCCTCGAGGTCGGCTACTGCATGATGGTCGGAGGCCCTGACGCGGCGGTACAGCGGCTGGCGCCGATCCTCGACGTCCTCGCGCCCCCGACCGACGACGACTCACGCAAGGCGATCGGCGACTACGGCTGGCAGCACTTCGGGTCTTCGGGCGCGGGGCACTACGTCAAGATGGTCCACAACGGCGTCGAGTACGGGATCATGCAGGCCTACGCCGAAGGCTTCGAGCTGTTCCACAAGTCCGACTTCGAGCTCGACAACGCCAAGATCGCCCACCTCTGGCAGCAG
>DASZZG010000002.1:0-5288 GCA_035543355.1 Solirubrobacteraceae bacterium
TCCGTCGGGTTCGACGACGCCGTCCCGGGAACCACCCACGTCCGGCTCAGGGGCCAGGTGATCCGGCGCGGGCGCCGCTGTGGCGGCCTCAGGATCGTGCTGCGCAAAGTGGTAGTCAGCCCGTAGTCAATCACTCCGATCACGCGGGCGACCGTCCCAACGGCGGTCGCCCGCGTGATACTCCGGCGGTGCGCATCGCCGTCGTCGGGCACGTCGAATGGGTCGAGTTCGCGGCGGTCGAGCACGTTCCGAGCGCCGGAGAGATCGTGCACGCGTCAGACAGCTGGACCGAGGCTGCGGGCGGCGGGGCCGTCGCCGCCGTGCAGATCGCTCGGCTGACCGGGTCAGCCAGCTTCTTCACCGCGCTCGCCGCGGACCCGCACGGCGAGGCCGCCGAGGCGCAGCTGACGCGACAGGGAGTGCGCGTGCACGCCGCCAAACGCGAGCCCCCACACAGGCGCGCCGTCACGTTTCTCGACGCACAGGGAGAACGCACGATCACGGTGATCGGCCCACGAATCGTTCCCCTGGCCTCCGATCCCCTGCCTTGGGACCAGCTCGCGGCGATGGATGGCGTCTACTTCACCGGGGGCGACGCCGGTGCCCTGCGCGCGGCGCGGGGCGCGCGCGTGCTGGTCGCGACCCCGCGGGCGCGCGAATCGCTCGCGCGCGCCGGGGTCGAGCTCGACGCGCTGGTGCACAGCGCCGGCGACATCCACGAGCGGTACCGCCACGGTGACTTCGAGCCGGCCCCGCGGCTCGTCGTCACCACCGAGGGCCCGGCGGGGGGAAGTTTTGTTGCGAGCGACGGGCGCAGCGGCCGTTGGGCTGCCGCGCCTCTGCCGGGCTCGCGCGGCGACTCCTATGGCTGCGGCGACTCGTTTGCCGCGGGGCTGACGTGCGGGCTGGCCGCCGGCCAGAGCGTTGACGAGGCACTCGCCCTCGCGGCCCGCTGCGGCGCCGCGTGTCTGTCGGGACGAGGACCGTACGCGGGACGGCTGCCGGTGCTGACGTGAGTGCGGCGCGCTTGCACTAACGTGCGGCGCACGCAGGTACGCAAGGCGACCAGGAGGAACGATGGCGATCAGCGTGGTCTTGAGCGAGCTCCAGCGCGCGACGCTCACGCGTCTGTGCGACACGTTCGTGCCGGCACTCGAGGAGCCAGACGACCCGACCGGCTTCTGGGCTCGCGCAGCGTCGGACATCGGTGTTCCCGACGCGATCGAGCAGACGCTCGAGACGCTCTCGGACGAGCAGCTCGCGGGGATGCGGCAGCTGCTCGACGCCGTCGCCGCGGAAGGCTTCAACGAGGCTGAGCTCGAGGCACGGGAGCAGCTGATCCACGCCTTCGCCGATTCCTCCCCGGAGACGCTCGCCGGCATCAGCGCGCTGCGCGCAATGACGACGGGACTCTTCTATGCGCTGCCCGATCCTGCGACGGGACGAAACGCCAACTGGGACGCGATCGGCTACCCCGGCCCGCTCGCGGGGGCGCCCGACGTGCCGAAGACGATCCGGCCGCTGCGCCCGGCGGCGGACGGCCAGACGCTCGAGGCCGACGTCTGCATCGTCGGCTCGGGCTGCGGCGGCGGCGTGGTCGCGGGCGTGCTCGCCGGCAACGGCTCCAAGGTCGTCGTGCTCGAGGCCGGCGGCTACTTCAACGAGTCGGACTTCAACCAGCTCGAGCTCTGGGCGAATCAGAACCTGTACCTCGGAGGTGGGCCGTTTCTCACCGCCGAGGGGCAGGTGGCGCTGCTCGCCGGGTCGTGCCTCGGCGGCGGCTCTACCGTCAACTGGATGAACTGCCTGCGCACCTTCCCGCACGTTCGCGAGCAATGGGAGGGCGAGTTTGGCCTCGAGGGGCTGGCCGGCCCCGAGTACGACCGTCATCTCGACGCGGTGATGGAGCGGATGGGGGTCAACGGCGATTGCAGCGACCCCAACGGCCCTCACGAGCGCCTGCGCGAGGGCTGCGAGCGGCTCGGATACGACTTTCGCAAGATCGTGCGCAACGCCGATCGCGACACCTACGACCCTGGCAACTCCGGCTTCATCGGCTATGGCGACCAGTCGGGGTCGAAGATGGGAACGCTGAAGACCTACCTCCAGGACGCCGCCGACCGCGGAGCCGAGATCGTCGTCAACTGCCGCGCGCAGCGCATTCTGGTCGAGGACGGTCGCGCCGCCGGGGTCGAGGCCACTTACACCGACTCCGATGGCCAGACGGTGCGGACAATCGTGCGCGCACCGCAGGTGGTGGTCGCGGGCGGCGCGCTCGAGTCGCCTGCGCTGCTGTTGCGCTCGGGCATCGGCGGCCCGGCGGCCGGTGACTACCTGCGCGTGCACCCGTCTACCGCGCTCTTCGGTGTCTACGACGAGGAGCAGCGAGGGTGGTGGGGCGCGCCGCAGGCCGCGCTGTCGCACGAGTTCGAGGACGTCGACGACGGCTACGGTTTCCTGATCGAGTGCCCGCACCTGTCCACCGGCACGTTCGGCTCCTCGACGCCGTGGCACTCAGGGCGCCAGCACAAGCAGACGATGGCGCATGGAGCGCGCACGTCGGCGTTCATCTTCCTGATCCGCGATCGCGGCCACGGGCGCGTCACGATCGACACCGACGGCAACGCGGTGCACGCATATCGCCTGAGCGACGAAGGCGACACGCGCCTGTTCCGTCGCGGCCTGCTGGAGTTGGCGAAGCTGCACCGCGCGGCCGGAGCACGCGAGATCGTCGCGCTCGGACGCAAGCTGCCCGTGTGGCGCGATGGCGAGGACTTCGACAGTTTTCTCGACGCTATCGAGCATGGATCGCTGGCCCCTTACGAGCACGCGATCTTCTCGGCGCATCAGATGGGGACGTGCCGGATGGGATCGGACCCGCAGACCAGCGTCGCCGGACCCTGGGGTGAGCTGCACGATGTCGGCGGCGTCTGGATCGCAGACGCCAGCGCCTTCCCGACCGCGTCGGGCACGAATCCGATGATCACGACGATGGCGCTCGCGCATCGCACCGCAGAGGCGGTCGCTCAACGCTGATGCCCAGATGAGCGCGGGCCTCGCGACGTTCCTGCGGCCGCCGGCGATCACCCCCGCGCCGCTCCCGGCGCCGGGAGATCCCGCGCCGCAGCTGGCCGGCACTCCCGCCGACGGGCGTCCGCGAGTGGTTGCCTTCCTGCGCCACACCGGCTGCCCGTTCGCCGAGGCGACGATGCGTGAGCTGCGCGATCAGGCGGCGCTTGCGCCCGATATCGACTGGATCGCGGTAACGCACTCCTCGGCGGACGTCTCGAGCCGCTGGTGTGACCGCGTCGGCGGCGCGGGCGCTGTGCGGATCGTCTCCGACGAACAGCGGCGCGCCCACGCCGCGTGGGGGCTGGGACGCTCGACTCTGGGCCACTTCCTGGGCGCGCGGTCGCTCGCGGCCGTGCTGCGCGAGGCACGCCGCGGAATCCGCAACAGCCACGCCGACGGCACTCGATGGCAGCGCGCGGGCACGTTCGCCGTCGATGCCGCCGGAACGCTGCGCTGGCGCCATCTGCCGGTCCACGCGGGCGAGCTCCCGGACCTAGCGGCCGCCGCTGCGGCGGCGCGCTCAGGGACGAACCACTAACTCTCCAGCAGTCCGAGCCAGACCTCGCTGCGCGTCGGAAATGACGGCACCGCGTGCCGCAGCCGCTCGAGCGGCACCTCGCCGATGACGGCGATCGTCGCCGCGTGCAGGAACTCCGCGACCTCGAATCCGGTGAAGGTCGCGCCGACGACGATGTCGCGGTCCTCATCGATCACCAGCCGAGCAGTCCCTGGGGTCTCGCGTCCGTAGAAGCTGGCGCCGGCGTTGGCGCTCGTCGGCTTGTCGACGGCGCGCACCTTCAGGCCCGCATCGCCCGCCGAGGCGAGGGTGTGCCCGACTGCGGCCACCTGGGGATCGGTGAAGATCACGCGCGGAGATCCCGGTCCGTCTTGGATCGCGGCGATGTCGCGGCCTTGGATGTTGTCGGCGGCGACGCGCGCATGGTACTTGCCGATGTGCGTGAGCAGCGCGCGGCCGTTGGCGTCGCCGATCGCATACAGCCATGGCTGCTCGGCGACCCGCATGCTGGCGTCCACCTCGACCGCTTTCCCCGGTTCCAGCCCAACGGTCTCGAGCCCGAGGTCGTCGGTGTGGGGGATCCTGCCGACGGCGACCAGCAGCTCCTCGCCCGTGACCTCGCGGCCCGATTCCAGGCCGACCGTGACGGTGTCGCCGGCGCGGCTGACGGACGTGGCGCGCTCACCGATGTGGAGCTCGACCGAAAGCTCGCGCAGCGCGTCGGCCACCAGCTCGCCGGCGAACGGCTCCTCACGCGCGATCACGCTCGGCAGAGACTAGACCAGCGTGATGCGCGACCCCAACGACGCCCAAGCCTGCGCCATCTCGACGCCGACGACGCCGCCACCGAGCACGACGAGGCTCTCGGGCGCGCGCTTCGCGGTGGTGATCTCACGGTTGCTCCACGGCGCGGCATCGGACAGCCCCGGGATCGGCGGCATGCTCGGTCCGCTGCCGACGGCGATCACGACGGCTTTCCGCGCTTGCAGCAAGTCGTCGCCGACGCGCACGCGCCGCTCTCCGTCCAGCCGCGCGTGCCCGCGCACCAGCGCGATCTTGCGCTGCTCGAGCCACGGCAGCTGGCTGGAGTCGTCGAGCTCGTGGATCACCTCGTCGCGACGGCTCAGCACCGCTTCGACATCGAGCTGGCCGGTAATGGCTTCGCGCGCGCCGGGAATGCGCTCGATCTCGCGCAACGCCTCCGCGGGCCGCAGCAGCGCCTTGGACGGCATGCAGGCGTAGTAAGAGCACTCGCCGCCGACCAGCTCGCGCTCGATCAGGGCGACCTCGAGGCCCGCATCGCCGAGGCGACCGGCGCACACCTCGCCCGCCGGGCCACCACCGATCACGATTACGTCGAAGCTGCGTTCGGCCATGCAGTCCGCAGTCTGCACGATCGAGGGGAGTTCATCCGCGCCGCGCTACCTGCTAGCGTCCGCTGACGCATGGTCGGGCCGATCGGCTCGACAGAGAAGTGCGCGTTCGCGTCGTTGCTCGTGAAGCATCCTCCGCGTCGCAGCACATGACCTCCGTGGAGGAAGAAGAGATGCCTACAGGCACCGTGAAGTGGTTTAGCGACGACAAGGGCTTCGGCTTCATCACGCCCGACGAGGGCTCGAAGGACCTGTTCGTCCATCACACGGGCATCGTCGGTGAGGGCTTCAGGTCGCTCGCCGAGGGTTCCCGCGTTTCGTATGAC
>DASZZG010000003.1:0-2390 GCA_035543355.1 Solirubrobacteraceae bacterium
ATCTCCTCCTGCCCGATCGTCATCTCGTTGCGCACATCGGAGAAGACAGTCGGCGACACGAAAAAGCCGCGCTCGAGTCCCTCGGGCGCCTCGGCGCCGCCGGTGACCAGGCGCGCGCCCTCCTCTTCCCCCTTGCGAATGAACCCGCGCACCCGCTCGCGCTGGGTCTCGGAGACCAGCGGTCCCAGGCGCGTCTGCTCGTCGAAGGGATCTCCGGGAACGAACGTCTCAGCGATCCGGGCGGCGATCTTCTCGGCCTCCTCGAGGCGCTCGCGCGGCACGAGCATGCGCGTCAGCGCGCTGCACGTCTGGCCCGAGTTGAGGAAGCACTTGGCGACGCCGTCCGTGATCGCCTGCTCGAGATCGGCGTCGTCGAGGATGACATTCGGGGACTTGCCCCCGAGCTCGAGCGCGACGCGCTTGACAGTCGCGGACGCAAGCTCGCTGACGCGCTTGCCCGCGCGCGTCGAGCCGGTGAACGAGATCATGTCGACGTCGGGATGCGCGGCCAGCGCCTCACCGACGACCGGTCCGATCCCGGTGACGAGGTTGAAGACGCCGGCCGGCAGCCCCGCTCCGTCGATGATCTCGGCGAGCACGAAGGCGCTCAGTGGAGCGACCTCGCTCGGCTTGACGACCACCGTGCAGCCGGCGGCCAGCGCGGCGCCGACCTTCGCGGCGACCTGGTGCAGCGGATAGTTCCACGGCGTGATCGCGCCGACCACACCCACGGGCTCGCGCACGATAAGCGAGTTGCCCACCTGCTCCTCGAAGTCGAGCTCGCGCACGAGCGCCGCCATCGAGGCGAAGTCGCTGGCGGGCAGGCCCGCCTGCACCGGCACGGCCAGGCTGAGCGGCATGCCGACCTCGCGCGCGATCAGCTCGCCGATCTCCTGCATCCGGGCCTGCAGCTCCGCGGCGATCAGCTCGACGGCCGCCGCGCGATCCTCGACGGAGGTCTGCGACCACGCGGGAAACGCCGCGCGCGCAGCCGCCACCGCTGCGTCGACATCCTCGGGCGTGCCCTCGGGAATGCGGCCCATGGCCGCTTCGGTCGTCGAGTTGATCACCTCGAGCGTGCCGCTGCCCGTTGACGGGACCCATTCGCCGCCGATGTAGAGCTTGTCGCGCTCGATTACTTCCGGCGCGGCTCCCGTCTCGGTCTGCGTCTCTGCTGCGCTCACAAGATCATCCTTTCGCGGAGGGTAGCCCCGACGGTAGAGAGTTCGAGGCTCCGTGGCAAATCGTCATCCCAGGATGTTCACGGCGCGCGCGGCGACGAGCCCGATCGTCACCAGCGCGATCATCGATTCGACCCCCATCAGAATCTTGGCCCAGGGGGACAGCGGCATTGTGTCGGTCGGGCTGAAAGCGGTCACGTTGGTGAGCGACGTGTAGAAGTAGTCGACGAACGTCGGCTGCCAATTGAGGGGCGAGTACTCGGGGACGACCATCTGCTGGAAGAGAAGGTCGGGAGGCGGCGGGTCCGGTTGGCTGCGCGCGTGCGGCCCGCCGCGATCGAACTCCCAGAACCAGAGGCTGAAGATCAACATGTTCGTCAGCCAGATCTCCGTGCCTGCCAGGATCAGCTCATGCCCGCCCGCCTTGCCGCCTCGAAGCAGGTAGTGCACTAGCAGCGCGAGCGACACCAGGTTGGCGGCCGTCACCAGCGCGATCAGCCCGATCGCAGCCCGCCGCCGTCCCGGGAAGTACGGTCGCTTGGCGCTGGGCGTCGTGACGACCAAGCCCAGAAGGAGGATCGCCTCCAGACTCGGCACAACCCAACGGGGGCCCACGATGATCTTGTCGGGCAGAGCGAAGTAGAGCAGCACGGCGGCGAGCGCCGCGAGCTGGGCCGGCCAATAGGCATCGCGGCGGGCCGCCTTGACACCCAACTGGGCGGCCGCCTTGCCGGCGCGGACCGCCGTGTCACGTCCCGTCGATCTGCCCGAAGCCACACCGGCAACTTAGCTGTCGCCGGCCGGTGGGGCGCTGTCCCCTGGCATTGGGTGGCCCGATTGCAATATGGTCGCGCCAGCATGCCGATGCCGACGCTCCTGTTCTCACGTCCGCGCGACCAGCAGATCGTCCTCGCCTACATCGTTCCGGCGCTGTTCGGCCTTGTCTGCGGGATCGTGCTCGGCATCTCGAGCGGGATCTACCTAGTGCTGTCGCTGATTGCCGTCGTGGGCGGCTTCATCGCCGGCCTCGAGCACGAGCGCGTCGACGACGGCGCGTTGCGCGGTGCGATCGGCGGCATCCTGTTCGGCACCGGCCTGGTGCTCGCGCATGCGGTCAGCGGCAAGGCGAAGACGTCGATCCCGCATCCCGCAATCGTCCTGATGCTGTTGACGACGCCGATCGGCTGCGGGCTCGGCGCGCTCGGAGCC
>DASZZG010000004.1:0-5368 GCA_035543355.1 Solirubrobacteraceae bacterium
ACGCTGATGGCCTGTTTGGGTCTGCCGCCGCGTCGCGGCGCAGACGGGCGATGAAGAACCCGTCGGTCAGATCGCGATGCGGCAACGCGAGCAGGTGACGATCCACGCTTGGATGTTCCCAGAGCGAGAGGTCGGCCTGGAGATCGTCGGCTGAGAAGTCGCAGCGATCGCTGAGGAACCGCTCGACAACGTGCTCGTTCTCCGCGGGTGAGATCGTGCAAGTCGAGTACACCAGCGTCCCGCCGGGACGCAGCGCGTCGGCCCCGGCGCGCAGGATCGCGGCTTGGCGCTGAGCGAGTTCCGCGACCGATTCCGGCTGCGCGCGCCAGCGGCGATCGGGCCGGGACTGGAGTGTCCCGAGCCCGCTGCATGGTGGGTCGACGAGCACGCGGTCGAAGGCCTGCTCGCGAGACGACGCCGCGTCACCGACCTCCACCTCGACGATCGTCGCTTGCATCCGCCGGCAGGTGCGCTCAAGCGCCGCGGCGCGACCGGCGTGACGCTCGACCGCGACGATCCGCCCGGCTCCATTCATCAGCGCCGCCAGATGGGTCGTCTTGGCCCCCGGGGCGGCGCAGAGGTCGAGCAGATCGTCCCCAGGTTGAGGATCGAGTACGCGCGAAACGAGCATCGCCGCGCGCGACTGCGGCATCAGCGCGCCGTCGCGAAAGAGCTCGGACCCGTGCGCGTCGAACGGCGCGCCGAGCACTAGCCCGTCTTCGACCTCCGCGGCCGGCTCGCAGGGCACTCCCCGCTCGCGCAGCGCAGCGCAAAGCCGGTCGCGCGTCGTGACAAGCGTGTTGGCGCGCACGGCCGCCTCGGCCGGCTCGTTGTCGGCGGCGAGCAGTGCGCGCGCGTGGTCGGGGCCCAACGCGCGCCACCAAAGCTCGGCGATCCAGCGTGGGTGTGAGTGGCGAACCGCCGCAGCGGCGGCGGTGTCGTCGGACAGCGACGCGAGGATCGCGCCGCCCTCTTTGGCGGCGCGACGCAGGACGGCGTTGGCGAGCGCATGCCCGCGGCCCGGCGCCTCCTTGGCCAGCTCGACCGCTTCGCCGACCGCCGCGTGCGGAGCAACGCCATCGAGATAGAGCAGCTGGTAGAGACCGAGGCGCAACGCCGCGAGCACGGCGGGATGCAGATCGCGCGTCGGTCTCGTCGCGAGCGTGACGATCACGTGATCGAGCGTTGCGCGGCGCTGCACGGTGCCATACGCCAGCCTCGTCGCAAACGCGCGGTCGCGATCGTCCAGGGCAGCGCGATCCACCTCGGCGTGAAGCGCGCGATCAGCGTAGGCGCCCTGTTCGAAGACGCGGCGTATGACCGCGTAGGCGCACTGTCTGGCCGCCGATACCGGCGCGGCGCGGCGCCCCGCCGGCGCCGGCCTGAATGGCCTAGTGGCTCGCAACGCGGTGCCCTCGCAGATAAGCGGGGGCGTCCATCGGACGGCCTCCCGGCGGCTGAAGCTCGAGCAGCTCGAGCGCCCCGTCGGCACAGCCGAGCAACAATCGAGCCTCGTCGACGACGAGCGTCCCCGCCGCCATGCCCTCACCCGCACGCGCAGCCGCCCCACGAATGGCGAGCAGGCTCCCGTCGGCCAACTCGAGCCGGGCACCGATGTGCGGGTGAAGCGCCCGTACCCGGCGCTCGAGCTCGCCGGCCGGGCGCTCCGGGTCGAGCAGGCGGTCGGAGGGACCGATCTTCTCGGCGTAGGTCGCGCCCGAATCGCCCTGCTCGACGTACTCGCGCGGCCCGGCCAGCGCGTCGAGCAGCAGGTCACCAGAGATCGCGCAGAGCCTTGCCGCGAGTGAGCCGTAGCTGTCGCTCGGGAGGATCGGCTCGGCGCGAGTCGCACAGACCGGGCCGGCGTCGAGCTCCGCGGTCACCCGCAGCAGGCTCACCCCGGTGCGCTCGTCGCCGGCCATCATCGCCCGCTCGATCGGCGCGGCGCCACGCCAGCGAGGCAGCAGCGACGGGTGCACGTTGAGCAGCTCGTGCTCCGACAGCAGCGGCGGCTTGAGCAGCGCACCGAACGCGCAGACGATCACCAGCTCGGGCTCGGCCGCCGCGATCCGCGCCCGCGCGGCCGCAGCGTTGACGTCGTCGGGCTGGTCGAGCGCGAGGCCCAGCTCGCGCGCCGCGATCGCCACCGGCGGAGCCGAAAGCCGGCGTCCGCGGCCGCGGGGACGGTCGGGCCGCGTGACCACAAGGGCAGGGCGGTGCGGGGACTCAGCGAGGCGCTCCAGCACGCCGACCGCGAATTCCGACGTGCCGAGGTAGACCGTGCGCACCGCCGGCGCTGGGATCAGCCCGAGCCGTTGACAGCGGCGGGGTCGTCCGGCGTGTCCGACTCATCCGGCTCGTCGCCGGGCGCGCCCGCTTCACGAGCCTCGCGCAGGGCGCGCATCGCCAGCTTGCGCTGCTCGCGTGTCGCTCGATCGAGCATCAGGATGCCGTCGAGGTGGTCGATCTCGTGCTGGAGCACACGCGCCTCGAGTCCCGACGCCTCGATCAGGAGCTCCTGCTCGTGCTCGTCGCGCGCTCGCACGCGCACATGGATCGGCCGCTCGACTTCGACGTGGATACCCGGCAGCGACAGGCAGCCCTCGTCGAACGGCTCCTGCTCCTTGCCCCTCCACTCGACCTCGGGGTTGACCAGCGCGACGACCTGACCCGCCGGGTCGACGCGGTAGACGAGCGCCCGGTGCATCACGCCCAGCTGAGTCGCCGCCAGGCCGATCCCGATCGCCTCCGACATCAGCTGGCCCATCCGTTGCAGCTCGCCGCGCAGGGCGTCGTCGAAGCGCTCGACCGGCAGGGCGCGCGTGCGCAGCGCCGGGTCACCGAGCTTGCGGACATGGCGCAGCGCAGCCTCACGCCGCGCCGCGCGCTCGGGGTCGAGCGGCGGCGGCTCCGGGCGATCTCGCCGGTCGCGATCGTGCGCCTCCGGGCGGTCTTGCGGGTCGCGCTCGTCCGCCTCCAGCAGCTCGTTCTCGGTCGTTGCCATCGTCGTGTGAGTGTAAAGCTGCGGCCGAGCGGCTACTGGGGGTCGACGTCGACCGAGAAGGCGACGCCGCGGTGCGCACGCCGGCGCGCAACAGCGTCCACCGCGGCGCCGACCGCGCGGACCGCGGGCGCGCGCTCGGGCGCCTTGATCACGAGTTGCGCGCGCTCGCGGCCGCGCAGACGGAACAGCGGTGCGGGACCCAGTACGTCGACAGGTGACGGCGCGATGCGCTCGCCCACAGCCTCGGCGGCGGCGAGCGCAGCGCCGGGCGACGGCGAGGAGCAAACGACGCGGATCAACTCGCCGAACGGCGGGTAGCGCAACGCGGCGCGGCGCGCGAGCTCGCCTTCGAGAAACCGATCGGCGTGGTGGCGAGCGGCGTGGCCGATCGACGGCGCCTCGGGCGCCGTCGTCTGGACCAGCACGCGACCCCCGCCCGGCCCGCGCCCCGCGCGGCCCGCGAGCTGGGCGATCATCGCGAATGTCCGCTCCTCGGCGCGGAAGTCGGGGAAGCGAAGCGTGGCGTCGGCATCGAGCACTACCCCGAGCGTGACGTCGGGAAAGTCGTGCCCCTTCGCGACCATCTGGGTGCCCAGCAGCACACCCGCGGGCGCGGCGTCGAACTCCGCCAGCACGGCGGCGATGCCATCCTTGCCCGAGACGCTGTCGGAGTCCAGCCGGAAGATCGGGAAGTCCGGCGAGCCGAGACCCTCGATCAGCTCGGACTCGAGCCGTTCGGTGCCCGTTCCGTGCCGTGCCACAGCGACGGAGCCGCAGCCTTCGTCGCAGCGTGTAGGCAGCGCCCGGCGGTGGCCGCAGTGGTGGCAGCGCAGCTGCGCGGCGGCGCGATGAAGCACGAGCGTCACGTCGCAGTCCGGGCATTCCCAGACGTGGCCGCAGGAGCGGCAGGAGAGGAAGTTCGACCAGCCACGGCGATTCAGCAGCACGATCGCCTTGGCGCGCGCTCGCCGCACATCGGCCAGGGCGGCGCGCGTGTCCGGATGCAGAAGAGTCGGGCAGGCACGCATGTCGAGCACGCGCACGGGCGGCAGCGGTCGCCCGTCGACGCGCTCGTCGAGCCGCAGCCTGCGCAGTGTGTGGACGCTCTCGGGCCGCGGCGTCGCGCTGCCGGCGAGCAGCACGGCGCCGGATTGCGCGGCGCGCTGTGCGGCGACGCAGCGCGCGTCGTAGCGCGGGTCCCCCTCGTGCTTGTAGGACTGGTCGTGCTCCTCGTCGATCACGATCAGTCCCAGCGGGTCGATCGGAGCGAAGACGGCCGAGCGCGGCCCGATGCAAACGCGCGCCTCACCACGGCGCAGCCGTCGCCATTCGTCGGCGCGCTCGCCGGCTCCGAGCTGGGAATGGAGCACCGCGACCGTATCGCCGAACCGCTCTTGGAAGCGCGTCACTATCTGCGGCGTGAGCGCGATCTCGGGGACGAGGACGATCGTGCCAAGCTCGCGTTCGAGCGCCGCCGCCGTCGCCTGGAGGTAGACCTCGGTCTTGCCCGAGCCGGTGACGCCGTGCAGCAGCAGACCGCGTGACGACTGCGCCGAGGCGCTGTCCAGACGCTCGACGACTGCCTGCAACGCGCTTGCCTGAGCTCCGGTCAGCCGGGGCGTCGCTGCACCGCGGGCGCCGACCGCGGTGGTGCTCGGGCGTCGCTCCTGGACCCGGGCGCCGAGCGCGATCAGACCCCTCCCGGCAAGTCGCCGCAGGCCGGCGTGGGCGAGTGGCGCCGCGGCGGCGGGCAGCGGGCCATCGCGGCGCAACAGGTCCAGCATCGCTCGCTGGCCCTGCGTGAGGCGTGCACCGTTGCTCAGCGCCTCGACTCCCGCCGGCGTGAGCTCGGCGACGAGCGCCGTTTTCGGAGCGCCGGTCCGGCCGTCCGCGGCGCCGGGCGGCAGCACGAGCGCGAGCGCCCGCGCCGGCGTCGAGCAGTACTGATCGGCCATCCAGAGCGCCAGCGACACGAGCCCCGCTGGCACGCCGAGCTCGAGCGCCGACAGTGGTGTGGCCAGGCGCTCGGGCGCCAGCTCGCTCTCCTGCGCAAGGCCGACTACCACTCCACGCACCCGTCGTCCGCCGAACGGCACGGTAAGCACGGAGCCGACATCGACGCGGGAGAGTCCGTTCGTAAGCAGATAGTCAAACGGTCCGCGCACCGCGCGCGTCTGCGTCAGCGGCTCGACCTTGGCGATCCGGGGCACGCGGCCGAGGCTAGGGCGCGGCGCGGACGGCGGGGGGAAACCGGCTCAGGCGTTGCGCTATCGCGCGCCGCGCAGCGCTTTCACCGTGCCAACCGGCGCACGGCGACCATCCCGTCGACTTCGGCGGCGAGCTCCCAGCCGAGCGGCGACGACG
>DASZZG010000005.1:0-7730 GCA_035543355.1 Solirubrobacteraceae bacterium
GGACGTCGCGTGCGCGCTCGGGAAGGAGAGTCGCGTCGGCGTCGGGATCAGCGGCGGCAGATCGCCGAGCTCGGGGCGCGGCCGGCGGACGATCAGCTTGATCGCCTGGTTGACGGTGTAGGCGAGGCTCACGGTGCAAAGCGCGCGGCGCCACGAGCGGCGCCGGCCCCGGTCGAGCGTCGCGCCGGCCAGCCCGAGCGCAAGCCACAGGCCGGCGTGCTCGCCGAGGCTCGAATAGGCGCGCACCCAGCGGTCGGCGCGCGCGCCGTGGCCGGCGGTGCGCGCCAGGCGCAGCAGGCCGACATCCACCGCCGCGAGCCGCGCCGGCGCGCGCTCAGAAGCCGACGTGCTGCTCCTCGGACTCCGTGCGCAGGTAGACGACCTTCGCGAGGTTCAGCAGCACCTCGCCGTCCTCTGCTTGCAGCTCGTGCCAGCCGCCGGCGTCGAGCGCGCCCCGCAGGCTGTCGAGGCGATCCTGCGCAAGTCGCAGCGGCAGTGTCTGGCCACCGTGGAAGCCGATCGTCACGCGGCGCGCGCGGCTTTCGGCCATCAGTGCGCGTCCGCCGGCTGAACTACCTCGGTCAGCACGCCGCCGGTGGCCTGGGGGTGAAGGAAGGCGACGCGCGAGTCGCGAATGCCGACGCGCGGGGTCTCGTCGATCAGCGGCAGGCCCGCCGCGCGCAGAGAGGCGAGCGTCTGCTCGACGTCTGCCACCCGATAGGCGACGTGGTGCAGGCCCGGGCCACGGCGGGCGAGGAACTTCCCGACCGGCGTCTCGGGGCCGAGCGGCGCAAGCAGCTCGACGTGACCATCGCCGACGTCCAGCAGCGCGGCCTCGACGCCCTGCTGCTCGACGACCTCGCGATGCACGAGCGCCATGCCGAAGGACTCTCGATAGAGCTCGAGCGAGTCGTCGATCGACTCGACGGCGACGCCCACGTGATCGATGCGGTCGAACATCGCGCTGGAGTTTATGGCCCGAGTGCGTCAGGCAGCGGTGTGCGTTGGCGGCGATGTCGCCGCCGCCGCGACCTTCAGCCCAGGCTGGCCGTCAGACGCCAGCCGGCGCCGCTCGCCCATTACGCGGTCGATGTCGGCACGCTCGAGCACCTCGTTGCGCAACAGCGTCTCGGCGAGCTCGTCAAGCAGATCGCGGTTGGCGCCGACCAGGCGCAGCGCGCAGCGGTGCCCCTCCTCGGCGAGCGCCTGCTGCTCGGAGTCGCGCACCCGGCGGGAGGACTCCGACGCGCTGCGCATGTCCAGCGCGCCGCGCTGCGAGGCGAGCGCGGTGCCCATCGCGAACTCGTCGATCATCGACGATGCGATCTCCGACACGCGTTTGAGGTCGTCGGCCGCGCCTGTCGTGATCGCGCCGAAGACCAGCTCCTCGGCCGCTCGGCCGCCGAGCAGGACGGTCATGTAGTCGACGAGCTCGTCGCGCGTCTTCAGATAGCGGTCCTCCGCGGGAAGGTTGAGCGTGTAGCCGAGGGCGCGCCCGCGTGGCACGATCGAGATCTTGTGGACACGATCGACCGTCTCGAGCAGCTCAGCGCAGAGCGCGTGGCCCGCCTCGTGGAACGCGACGACGCGCTTCTCGTGGTCGTTGAGCGCGCGCCGCGATTGCATCCCGGCGATCACCCGCTCGAGCGCCGAGTCGAAGTCGGCGGCGGCGATGATGTCGGAGTTCCTGCGGACGGCGAAGATCGCGGCCTCGTTGCAGATGTTCGCGAGGTCGGCGCCGGTGAGGCCGCTCGTCTGGCGCGCGACCAGCTCGAGATCGACGTCGCCGAGCGGCTTGGAGCGAGTGTGTACGCGCAGGATCCCCTCACGCCCGCGAACATCCGGAGGCGACACGAAGATCTGGCGGTCGAAGCGGCCGGGGCGCAACAGCGCCGGGTCGAGCTTCTCGACGAGGTTGGAGGCGGCGATCACGACGACGTTCGTCGCCGATGAGAACCCGTCCATCTCGACCAGCAGCTGATTGAGCGTCTGGTCCTTCTCGCCGGAAATGTCGTTGCCGCGGCGACCGCCGACCGCATCGATCTCGTCGATGAAGACGATCGCCGGCGCCTGCTTGCGCGCGATCGCGAACAGGCGCCGGATGCGCGCGGCGCCCAGCCCGGCGAACATCTCCACGAACGCGGCGGCGGACTGGGCGAAGAAGTTCGCCCCCGACTCGTGCGCCACGGCCTTCGCGATCAGCGTCTTGCCGGTCCCCGGCGGGCCGTGCAGGAGGATCCCGGTGGGAACCTTCGCGCCGAGCTTCTCGAAGCGCCGCGGGTCGCGCAGGAAGTCGACAACCTCCTGCAGCTCCTCCTTGGCCTCGTCGGCGCCGGCGATGTCCTCCCACGACGTGGAGGACGACGCGGCGGGCTTGATCTGCTGCGGCTTCGTGCGCGGCATCAGGCGCATCGTGCGCCAGATCAGGTAGACGATCAGGCCCATGAAGATGACCGGCATCCAGGTCAGTACGAACGACTGCACGTCGGGCCCGAAGAAATCCGAGAAGCGAAGGCCCGCGCTGTGCGTCGGGACCTGGATCAGGCAGCCTTTCGCGCAGGGAATCACAGGACTGTTATCGGGTGCCGGCGCCGATTTCTGAAGCGGCGGCGCGCCGTCGGCGACATCACGAGGTGGCCGGGGAGACGCCTTCGGCGCGAAGGATCTCGGCGAGCGCCGCTTGCCCGACGGCGAGCTGGCTCGCGTTCGGCTCGCGCGTGCCCACGAGCCGCTGGATGTCATTGCCCGGACGGCGCAGCACGCGCGCCAGCATCGAGGAATGGTGGCGTTGCGTCCAGGCGAAGATCTCCACCGCCGCGCCGACCGCGACCAGCGACGTGGCGGCGCGCGCGGCCGGGCTCGACCGCTCGACGACCCGGCCGAGCAGCGCGGCGGCGCCGATGTTGCACAGCAGCAGCGGCGCGACGAGATGCGAGCCGCAGCGATCGTGCTCCTTCGCGGCGGCTGCGGCGTCGGAGCTGCCCTGCTCGTAGGCGGCTATCGACTTGTGCTCGACACCGTGGTATGCGGCCACCTCGCCGCCGCGCAGCGCGAGCAGGGCCGGCGCGAACGACAGCAGGCTCGCGGCGGCCTCGCCGGTCGCGCCATGGCCGATCCGGCGGGCGACCGCCGCGGCGGCGGCGGCGCCACCCATCGTGGCGAGCACGCGCGGGCTGCCGAACGGCAACTGCGCTTCGGGCAGGGCGCGCTTTACGAGCGGGATCACCGCCAGCGCCTCGGCGAGCCGCAGTACTCCGCGAGCGCCGGGGACGCCGTCGAGCCGGCGCACCCGAGGCTTTCGCCCCGACGCGCTGCGCAGCTCGCCATCGGGTCGGCGTATCGCCGCCGCCCAATGCGTCGGCCCGTGGACGAGCAGCCCGTTGCCCAGCGCCATCCCGCCGAGGCGCAGCTTCTCGCCGTCCTGGTCCTGCGTCGATCGCTCGAGCTCCTGCCCGCTCATTCGGCGGCGTTCCCAAGTATGCGCTCGGCGAGGTCACGGTAGAACGTCGTCGCGAAGCCGAGGTCGCGCACATCGATCCGCTCGTCGGCGCTGTGTATCAAGGGCATCGCCTCGTACAGCGTCATGTGGCGCTGCGGGAAGAAGCCATAGGCGACGCAATCGGGGAAGGCCGCGCGAAACCAGCGCGAGTCGCTGAAGCCGGGCAGCAGGGTGGGCACCACGCTCGATCCGGGATCGTGCTCGGCGGTCCAGCGCCCGATCTCCTGCATCAGCGGCGTCTCAGCCGGCGACCGATTCCCGGATACGCACTCGTCGAAGCTCACGCGGTAGCCATTCGCGGGGCCGAGGACCTCCTCGATTCGCGGCAGCACATCCTCGAGCTCGCGCCCGGGCGGAACGCGGCAATCGACCTGGAGGTGCGCCTGCGCGGGGATCACGTTGACCTTCTCCGATGCGCGGATGCGCGTCGGCGTCATGCTCACGCCGAGCATCGGCTCGAGCATCAACGCGATCATCGGGTCGGCCTCGCGTAGTCGTTCGAGCAGTCCGGCCACATCTGCGTCGAGTGGCTCGCCGATGCCCTGGAGCAGCGCTCGCGCCTCCTCCGGAACGTCGAACGATGGCTGGGTCGTGGAGAAGCGTTCCAGCAGCGGCGCCATCTTCAGCAGCGCGTTGTCGCCCAATCGCGGCATCGACGCATGCCCGGCGACTCCGTCCGTGGTGATCGTGAAGCGAAAAATGCCCTTCTCGGCGCAGCAGACGCCGCGGTAGCGCCGTCCGTCGTAGTCGAACGGCGCGCCGGCGCCCTCGTTGAGCACCATGTCGCAGCGCACCTTGTCGGGGTGTTGCTGCGTCAGCCACTGGGCGCCGTTGGCGCCGCCGGTCTCCTCGTCGACGACGCAGAGCAGCAAAAGCTCGCCGCGCGCTGGACGCCAGCCGCTGCGAGCCAGCTCCGCGACCGCCACGGCCTCGGCGGCGACCTGGGACTTCATGTCGAGCGCGCCGCGGCCGTAGAGGAACCCGTCGACGATGTGGCCCGACCACGGATCGACCGACCAGTCGTCGGCGTCGGCCAGCACCGTGTCTACGTGGCCGAGGTAACAGAGCGTCGGCCCGTCGGCCTTCCCCGGCAGGCGTGCGATCAGGTTCGGGCGGTCCTCGAGCGCGCCGAGCAGCTCGCAGTCGAGACCGGCGTCGCCGAGATAGTCGGCGAGATATTCCTGCGCCTCGCGCTCACCGCCGGGCGGGTTGACGGTGTTGAAGCGAACGAGGCGCTGGAGCACCTCTGTCGTTTGCGCCTGTAGGTCTGAAGCCATCGCTGAGTGATGCTACGCGAGCGCCTGCACGGCGCAGCACCACAGGATGAAGGCGAGATACTGCATCTGAGCATGGAGCGACTTTTCGAGCAGCCCGCGGGGGGAGCCGGCGGCGGCGAGCCTAGCGGTCGCCGCACTCCCGACGCCCCCCTGGCCGTGCGCATGCGTCCAGCGTCGCTCGATGACTTCGTCGGCCAGGAACACCTGCTCGGCGAGGGCTCGGCGCTGCGCACCGCGATCGAGGCGGGCCGGCCGCATTCGATGGTGCTCTATGGACCGCCCGGCAGCGGCAAGACGACGCTCGCGCGAATAGTCGCGGCGGCCGCCGGCGCTGCGCTGGAGGCGCTTTCAGCGGTGCAGGTCGGGCGGCCCGAGGTTCGCGCGGTGATCGAGCGCGCGCAACACCGGCGCGACACGACGGGCGAGCAGACGATCTTCTTCCCCGACGAGATCCACCGCTTCAACAAGGCACAGCAGGATGCGCTGCTGCCGGCCGTCGAGACGGGGCTGGTGACGCTGATCGGCGCGACCACCGAGAACCCCTACTTCGAGGTCAATTCGGCGCTGCTCTCGCGCCTCCAGGTGTACGAGCTGCACTCGCTCGCGGCGCCCCAGATCGAGCTGCTGCTGCGCCGCGCGCTCGCCGACGGCCACTGCGGCGATGCGCAGGTGCCCGACGAAGTTGTGCAGTTTCTCGCCGCGCGCGCCGGCGGCGATGCACGCACCGCGCTCGCGGGATTGGAGCTGGCCTGCGCGACCGCGGCGCAGGCCGGCGACGGGAGCGACAGGAGCGTGACGCTCGAGCACGCGCAGGACGCGATTCAGCGCCGCGCGCTGCTCTACGACAAGCGCGCCGATCAGCACTACGACACGATCTCCGCCTGGATCAAGGCCACGCGCGGATCGGACCCGGATGCGTCGCTCTACTACCTGGCGGTCATGCTCGAGGGGGGCGAGGACCCGCGTTTCATCGTCCGCCGGATGGTCGTGCTCGCCTCCGAGGACATCGGCAATGCCGACCCGAGAGCTTTGGAGGTGGCCGTAGCCGCCGCGCACGCGGTCGAGCACGTCGGCCTGCCCGAGTGCCAGTTCGCGCTCGCGCAGGCGGCGATCTACCTGTCGCTGGCGCCGAAGTCCGACGCGGTCAAGCGCGCGATCGGCGCCGCGCGCGGCCATGTTCGCGACCATGGGGCGCAGACCCCGCCGGACCACCTGCGCTCCAGCGGTCATCCGGGCGCCGCCGCGCTGGGCCGTGGCGAGGGCTACGACAACCCGCATCGTCGGCCCGGGCACCTGTCCGAGCAGGAGCTCGCGCCCGAGGGCGCGCGCGACGCGCGCTTCTACGAGCCCGACGAGGCCGAGGCTGAACTGGCGCGGCGCCTCGAGCAGATCCGCCGGGCACGCGGGCGCTGAGCGCGGGTGCTTCTCCACGAGGCTCGCTCCTGCGGCGCTCTCGCGACCACGCGTTTACGGGGCCGGTTGAGGGGCGCGCTTCTGAGGCGCTCTCGCGGCCGGCTCATGTCCTTTTTGCGAGCCGGATACCAATGGATACCAGTGGTGATACCAATGGGTATCCGCGCGCCCGAAAGGTGTCCCGGCCCGCTGCGAGTCCCCGCTCGCTGCGAGTCCCCGCTCGCGTAGGGGGGGCGAGCCCGATGGCCGGGAATCGGGATCGCGCGCGACCTGCACGAGCCCGTTCATGCGCACGGCATGTGAAGCAATTGTTGGCTCTTCGTTGGAGCTTGGCCGACCTTTAACAACCAGCAAGGTGTGCCGTGCCACCCTGGCTCCATGGCAGCGGTCAATGACTCGCCAATCTTGCTCGAAGGCGCCCGGCGGCTTCCCGACGGGCTGACCGTGCGGCTGCGGCTCGCGCGGCCCGCCGATCTCAGCGAGCTGCGCGCCCTGATGCGGCGCGCCGACGTGGGCGTGGACGACGTCGCGCTGCAACGACTATTGCTGTTCGACCCGCGCAAGCGCGCGGTGATCTGCGCAGCGGCGTGGATGGGCGGACGCGAGGCGCTCGTCGGCGTCGGTGCAATCGACCTCGCGCCGGGCGCCGAGCCGGATTTCCTCTGGGCGCCCGACCTGTTCCGCGAGCACGTGTCACCGCTGGTCGACGCGGCGTTGCGCAACCGCGCGTCGGCGCGCGCGGGCAAGGCTGCCTGAACGCCCGCAGGCACCGGTCCCGGGCGGGCTTTCGCCGCGAGACCGTAGGGTTTGCCTATGGCCGAGACACCGAACCAGGCGCCCGAGCGCGCCGTCGTGACCGCTGTCAGCAGCAGCGCGGCACGCGGGATCAACAAGGGAAGCCAGGCGAGTATCCGGCTGCTGGCGGGCCTCGGCGTGGAGGGGGATGTCCATATGGGTAAGACGGTGCAGCATCGCTCCCGAATCGCGCGCGACCCGACCCAACCTAATCTCCGCCAGGTTCATCTGATCCACGCTGAACTGCACGATCAATCGGGCACGAAGGGCTTCGCCGTCTCCCCGGGAGAGATGGGCGAGAACGTGACGACGCGCGGGCTGGACCTGCTCGCACTGCCGACCGGAACGAGGCTCGGGTTGGGCGATGTCGCCTGTGTCGAGGTCACCGGACTGCGAAACCCCTGCGTGCAGCTCGACGGCTTCCAGCCGGGGCTGATGGAGGCGGTGCTGCACCGTGACGCCGACGGCAAGCTGATCCGCAAGAGCGGCATCATGGGCGTCATCCTGGCCGGTGGCGAAGTACGCCCCGGAGATGCGATCCTGGTCGAGTTGCCGCCGCCACCGCACGTACCGCTCGAAAAGGTGTGAGCGTCGTCACCTCCCAGATCGAGTCGATCGACCCCGCCACGGGAGAGGCGCTGGGTAGCGTCGAGCGCACCGCGCCAGGCGATCTCGACGGAATCGTGCGCTCGATCAGCCGCGTGCAGCCGCTGTGGGCGCATGTGAGGTTGGCCGACCGAGCGCTC
>DASZZG010000006.1:0-1834 GCA_035543355.1 Solirubrobacteraceae bacterium
ACGACTATCAGCGGCGGATCGCGTTCATGTGCGAGGCGGGCGTGATCGAGGACTACACGTACCTCTGGTACGACGCGCGGCCGCATCCCAATTTCGGCACGGTGGAGGTGCGCGTGATGGATGCGCAGACCCGGGTCGAGCACACGCTCGGCCTGGCGGCACTCGTCCAGGCGCTCGTGCGCGAGTTGTGCGAGCAGTTCACCGCCGGCAGGCAGCTCGCGCAATACCACTACGAGATGCTCGACGAGAACAAGTGGCTGGCCGCGCGCTACGGGCTGGAGGGCGAGCTCGTGGATCTGCCGTCGCAGGAGCGGATCGCGACGAAGGCGCTTGCCCACAGCCTGCTCGACCGCGCCCGCGAGCATGCCGATGATCTCGGCTCGACGTCGGAGCTGGACGCCGTCGAGGACCTGCTGGTGCGCGGGAACGGCGCGCACCGCCAGGCAGTCGTCTACGAGGCGAATCAGGACCTGCGCGAGGTGACGGCCGAGATCGTCGCCGCCACAGCGGTCTGAGGCGGCGCCCTCCGTCCGTATCATCGGGCGAATGTCGGGTCGCGCCGATCTGTTCGTCGTCTGCAAGAGCTGCGGCTCCGAGGTGAGCGCGTATGTCACGGAGTGCCCGTACTGCGGCACGCGCCTTCGCAAGCGCGCTCCGAAGCTCGAGCGCGACCGACCCCCCAAGCGTTCGCGCGGCACGAGCCGCGCCCGCACGCGCCTCGCACGCCTGCGAGCCAACGAGATTCCCGGGATTCGACCGGACAGCCGTCCATGGGCGACGATTGGGCTGGTGCTCGCCTCGGTGGCCGCGACGATCGCCTGGGAGTCGGGCGCGATCGCCTATCACCGGCTGGTCGTTTTCGGCCCCCCGCACGACGAGTGGTGGCGCGTGCTCTCGGCGCCGTTCACCTATGGCAACGTCGGCTATCAGTTCGCCGCGCTGCTCAGCGTGGCGATCTTCGGCGTGCTGCTCGAGCGCCGCCACGGGCCGCTCGTGGTCGCCGGGATCTTCCTCTGTGCAGGCTCGCTCGGGATGGTGGTCGCGGCCGCGGTGGAGTCGTTCCCACTGGCGGCGGGCGGCAACGGCGCGGCGCTCGGATTGCTGGCGGCCTG
Organism: Solirubrobacteraceae bacterium; assembly: GCA_035543355.1. GTDB lineage: Bacteria > Actinomycetota > Thermoleophilia > Solirubrobacterales > Solirubrobacteraceae > DASZZG01. The sequence goes on from DASZZG010000006.1 coordinate 1,113, forward strand.
GGCCGTCCCGGGCCTGCTCGCGGCGCGTCGCGGCGAGGAGGTCGAGCTCGACTGGCTCGGAGTCGGCGTGTTCGCTCTGGCCCTGCTCGTGTTGCCGGCGATCATCACCGAGGCGGATGCTCTGGCCGGCGCGACGGGCGCCATCGCCGGGTTGCTGCTCGGGCGGCCGCTGGCGCGGCTCCGGCCCGCCCGGGGTTAGGCGACCCGCAGCGTCAGCGAAGGTCGTCGATCACGTATGCGTCCGGTCGGCAGTAGCCCGGCTCGTTCGGTCTCTGCATCACGACGCCCTGGAGGAAGGTGCGGTAACCGCGCGCAAGCAGCCTGCGATAAGCGTCGTGGCGCGCGACGTTCACGCCGGCGATCATCCGTTCGACGCCGCGTTCGCCGGCCAGTTCTTCACAGGCGTCCAGCAGCCGCTCGAAGAGATCGCCTGCGTCAGGTCCTGGGCGCACAGCTCCGAACTTGATGAAGCACGCGCCGCTCCCCGCCTCCCCGGCGCCGCAGTGACAAACGGCGAGCCCGACGAGATCAGAGCCCTCGCTGAGCAGAACCGTGTCGCCAAGCCGCTGTGCATCGGTCGCGCGGATGTCATGTTCCAGGTCTAGCCCTTCGAAGACCGAGTCGGTCACGTCGCGACAGGCGCTGAGGATCGCTCTCCGCCCACCGTCAGAGACCTCCGAGTAGGTTGAGTACTTACGACCACCACCGGTTGACGCGACCGG
>DASZZG010000007.1:0-5491 GCA_035543355.1 Solirubrobacteraceae bacterium
GCTCGGCGTCGAGCGCGGCGATCAGTCCGAGCGCGAACTCGAGCGCGAGCTCGGGCGCCCGCGAGTCCGCTGATCGTCCAGCGGTCACCCTCTGCTCATCGACGCAGCCGACAGCGATCGCCGGCCAACGGGCGCAGCGCGCTGCGTAGGCGGCCGAACCGCTGCGGCCGGAGTATGGGCATGCCCCGAGCTGGCGCTCGGCGTCCGCGAGGACGGAGGCAAGCTCGATCAACCGCGGATGAAGCCGCACCGGCACGAGTGGTCCGTCCCTCACCCAGTAGCGCGGAGCGCCGTGGGAGCAGGCGTTCAGCTCCAGCACGGCCACCCTCTCCGCCTGCACCGTCCGGCGCCGTTCGCGAACGTACGCCCGCATGCCCTGCGCCGCGGCCGACCCCGCCCCCGCGAAGACGACTTCGACCGCAAGCCGGCGGGGCGGAGTGGCATCGAGCTGGGTCACGAGTTCGAGCGCGAGCGCCGCTGCGCCGGCGGCGTCGACCTCGCGGCTGGGCTCGGACAGCGCGATGTCGATCAGCAGCACCAAAGCGACCAGCAACCCGACCGTCGGCACGAGCTGCGCCAGCTTCAGCCAGCCGGGATGGAATCCGGCGGTGCGGGCGGCGCAGGCGGCGACGATCATCGTCAGCGCGGCGACGAGCAGGCTGGGACCGGAGGGCCAGTGTCCGCGAAGGGCTCGGCGCAGGCGGGCCTGCACGCGGCCGGCGGCCACGGCGGTAGCGCCGGGCGCCGGTGGGGCGTCGTAGGCGCAGGCGATCACCAGGCGGACCTGGCGGTCGCCGTGCGGCGGGCCCGAGATGACGTTCTGCGTCGCCCGGCGCGCCGTGAGCAGGCGGATCAGCGGCACGCGTCCCCGCAGGTCCAGCACATACGACAGCCATGCGATGGCGGCGATCACGAGCCCCACCACCGGCAGCGATACCGACAGGATGCTCGCGGCGATCCCGATCACGGCGTGCAGCAGCGCCGTGAGCGCCCACTGCGGCCGCACCCAGTGGGTCTCGGTGTGGGCCTCCCGTCCGCGCGCACGCAGTTCGCGCACGAGCCAGGTTGCGGCACGCCGCTCGGCATCGGTCCCGGGACCGCGGGGCTGGATCGTGGCGATCGACGCTTGAGTGCGGGTCAGTTCCATTGCGGCGCGGATCTTCCCAGTCGAGCGCAGGTGACCCGCCAGTGCGTAAGCTGCGCGGCCGATGGACTCCGACGAACTCGCCTTTGCGGGCATCGCCCAACAGGCCAAGCTGCTCGACCAGCGCGAGCTGACTCCGCGCGAGTTGGTCGAGGCCTACCTGGCGCGAATCGAGCGCATCGACCCCGCGCTCAACTCCTTCCGCGTGGTCCTCGGCGAGCAGGCGTTGGACGAGGCCAAGCGCGCGGGCAGGCGCACACGCGCCCGCGAGGGGCGCCCCCTGTACGGCGTGCCGATAGCCGTCAAGGACACCGTCAACGTGGCGGGGCAGGTGCGGGGGATGGGCGTCGACGCGCTCGGCGCCCCGGCAGCCGAGGACGACGAGGTGATTCGCCGTCTGCGCGAGGCCGGAGCGATCGTCATCGGCATCACCCAGGTCCCGCAGCTGGCGGTCTTCCCGTTCACCGAGACGCTGACCTTCGGGGCCACGCGCAACCCCTGGAACCTCGCGCACACGCCGGGTGGTTCGAGCGGCGGATCCGCCGCGGCGGTGGCCGCGGGGCTGGCCGCCGCCGCGCTCGGCTCGGATGGCGCGGGCTCGATCCGCATTCCGGCCGCATGCTGCGGGATCTTCGGACTCAAGCCGCAACGAGGTCGCGTATCGCTTCAGCCGGATGTCGAGCATTGGCACGGCCTGTCGGTCGTCGGCCCGCTCGCGCGGCGCGTGGAGGACGCCGCTCTGCTGCTCGACGCGGTCGCGGGTGCGGCGCCCGGCGATCGCGACGTCCCGCCTCCGCCGAGTGAGCCGTTCGCCGAGGCTGCCCGCCGGCGTCCCGAGCGCCTGCGGATCGCGCTGTCTTTCAAGTTCGCGCCGGGCCTCACGGCGCTCGCCGCCCGGCTCGCACCCGAGGTGCGCCGGGCGACCGAGGAGACCGCCGAGCTGCTGCGCTCGCTGGGCCATCACGTGGTCCCGGCGGACCCCAAGTACGGAACGGTCGTCAACGACGTATCGGCGCGCTACCTGCGCGGGATCCACGACGATGCGGCGCAGGTTCAGCCGCAGTCGCGGTTGGAGCGCCGCATCCGCGCATATGCGCGCCTCGGCGGGCTGATCACTCCCGGGATGCTGGCTCGCGGCCGCGCCACGGAGCAGGCCGCGAGCGCACGCATCGGCGAGATATTCGCCGACCACGACGTCCTGCTGACGCCGACGCTGACGACCCTTCCACCCGAGGTGGGTCACTGGGCGGGGCGCAGCTTGCCGCTGACGCTGCTCGGCACGGGCGCGTTCGCGGCATACACGGCGCCGTGGAACGCTTTGGGCTGGCCGGCGGCATCGGTGCCGGCAGGCGTCGCCGACAACGGCCTGCCGCTCGCCGTCCAGCTCGTCGGGCGACCCAACGACGAGGCGACGCTGCTCTCACTCGCCGGCCAGATCGAGGCGGAGCGCCCCTGGGCCGATCGCCGCCCGTCGCTGCCGGCGTGAACGACCAGCGCGCGCTGCTGGCGATCGCCGAGCGGGCCGCCCGCATGGCCGCGCCGCTGCTGCTCGACGCATTCGGCTCCTCGCCCGCGGCCCTGCGCACCAAGAGCAGTCCGACCGACCCCGTGTCGGAGGCCGACGAGGCGTCGGAGCGCGCGATCAGATCGTTGCTCGCGCGGCTCCGCCCGGACGACGGCGTGCTAGGCGAGGAAGGCCGCGAGGCGCGAGGCTCGAGCGGCCTGCGCTGGGTCGTCGACCCGCTCGACGGCACCGTCAACTTCGTCTTCGGCATACCCGCCTGGTGTGTGTCGGTCGCCTGCGAGGACGATCACGGCCCGCTCGCCGGAGTCGTGCTCGACCCCAACCGCGGCGAGCTGTTCGGGGCCACGCGCGATGGCGACGCGACGGTCGACGGAAGGCCGATCCACGGCTCGCACAGTGAGCAGCTCGCGCTGTCGCTCGTCGCTACGGGCTTCAGCTACGACTCGGAGCTGCGCGCCCTCCAGGCCGAGGTCGCCGGTCGCGTGCTCCCCCGCGCGCGTGACCTGCGCCGCTTCGGCGCGGCCGCGCTCGACCTCGCCTGGGCCGCCTGCGGCCGCGTCGACGCCTACTACGAGCGCGGGCTCAAGCCGTGGGACTGGGCGGCGGGCGGACTGATCTGCGAGCGCGCGGGACTGGTCGTCCGCGAACTCGAGCCGGCGGGCGGGCTGCCCAACGGGCTGCTGGCGGCTCCGCCGGCGATCGTGGACGAGCTCGCAGCGTTGGTTGCGGGCTGACGCCGCCGCGGCGGGCCATCACGACCCGAAGCGGCGTACCTCCAGGGGCTCGATCTTGAAGATGACTCGCACCTCGTCGGCAGGCCCCGGGTACTCGTCCTTGTCCATGTACTTCTTCGCCAGGCGGTTGATCTGCTCGCGCGCGCCCTCGTGCGTGTCGTCGGCGAGCCGGCCGCGGATGCTGAGGTACTCGTACGGGTTCTCCATGTTGAGGATCGTCAGCGTCACCCGCGAGTCCCGCCGGATGTTCTCCGGCCATGACCGGCCCTCGGCGGAGTTCAAGAGGATGTGCTCGCCGTCGTAGTCCACCCAGGTCGGTGTGACATGCGGAGTTCCGTCTGGCCGCAGCGTCGCCACCATGCAGAAGTTCGGCTGCTCGATCAGCTCACGGTCACGTCCCTCGATTGTCGCGGCCATGGAGTCTCCTTTTCGGTCATTGGAGGTTCACGGAGCTATGCGGCGGGTGGGACTCGAACCCACAAGTCCTTTCGGACAATGGTTCTTGAGACCATCGCGTAGACCAGTTCCGCCACCGCCGCGTGGTCGTGGGGCTTCGGAGTGTAGGTCGCCGGGCGGGCGCAGAGCCGGTACCTGCGGCTGGATCGGATTTCCCTGCCGCTGCGCGTGCGCCCGATGACGCGAACGCGAACGAGGCTACGCTCTTCGCGGCGCAGATCGATCCGTGCGGTCAGGCGTCCAAGATGGTTGCGGCGCACCGCGACTCGCTTCCCGGCCACGAACACCTGGGCCGAGCGCAGACCAGGTGGGAGGCGGATGGTGAACAGGCGGCGACTGACGCAGGATTGCCGGCGGTGCTCGGGCGGGCTGCCTGGTCCAGCGGGGAGTGTCGCGGGGTTCTGGCAGGGGGAGCCGCTCGCCAGCGTCTGGCTGGACGCGTCGGCGTAGGTGAAGGTGCCCATGATCTTCCACGTCCCGTTCGCTGGGCAGGTCGGCGGTGCTCGCATGTATGCCTTCTGCGCCGCGCCGCTGCCCGTCTCGTGTGGATCGATCTGCAGCGCCAGGCGCTTCAGCGAGACGCCCGGCGGTAGCGCCGGGTTGACGGTGATCGAGTCGGTATCCACCTCGTCGCGGAACTCTGTTGCGGGAACCCCGTTGACCGTGACCAGGACGATGATCTCGCCCCTGGCGTTGAACAGGCGAACCTCCGTTGTGAACTCTGCGCCGAAGCTGAAGACGCCGATCGTGCTGCCGGAGCCGAGCGCGCTCTCGGGCGGACACGCCGCCGCTCCCAACGCCCTCACTTCGGTGTCCGAGGCGTCGCAGGTCGGCAGCGCCGACGTGTCGAACCTCGTGCCCTGCTCGAACTGCAGCTTGATCTTGCTGATCGCCTTGGGTGCCCCATCGGGCGCTGCGGGGTCGCTCCAGGTCATGACAGTCGACAGCCCGGTCGATGTGCCAGGTTGCGGCGACAGATAGCCCATTTGGAACGTGGCCGCGAACTCCGAGCTCGCGACGGCGGTGGGCGCGGCAAACATCACCACAACCAGCGCGACCAATACCACGAGTATCTTCGAAGACGCCCTTCTCTCCGATCGATGCCTGGGCACGACAGGCATCCTTGCAGAGCGCCTCGAGCGCGAGGGTGCGCGCGTCGAGCTCGCCCTCGATACTCCACAGTGATGTCGCACATCGGCTCGCCCAGGCTCTACGTCATCCTCGGCTCGCACGCCTGCCGCACCGGGATGCTGATGCTCGAGCACAAAGGCATCGGGTACCGGCGCGTGAACCTGCCCACCGGCTTGCACTCGTTCGGCGTCCGCCTGCTCGGATTCCCCGGCAATCCGGCCCCGTTTCGCCGCGTCGACGGCCGGCTCCCCCGGTCGCTCGCGCTGGCGGACCGGATGGGCACGGTGCCCGCGCTGCGGATCGACGGCGAGCGCGTGCAGACCAACCGCGAGATCGCCCGCTTCCTCGAGCGCCTGCAGCCCGACCCGCCGTTGTTCCCGGCCGATCCCGAGCGCCGGCGCGAGGTGGAGGAGGCCGAGCGCTGGGGCGACGACGTGTTCCAGATGACCGCGCGGCGGATCGCGCTGGCGGCGGTGTTGCACGGCCGCGACGCCATGCACC
>DASZZG010000008.1:0-9010 GCA_035543355.1 Solirubrobacteraceae bacterium
CGTCCGCGGGTCCCGCGCGCCGGCGGCCGGTTGAAGGTGAAACTGTCCTGCCCGGTCGGCTGCAACGGGGTGATCCGCTTCGAACCAAAGAACAAGTCGCTCCGTGGCGACCCCGGCCTGGGGTCCGGCGCGTTCTTTGGGTCCAACAGCGGCGGAACGTTCTCCGTCCATGTTCGGGTGCCGCGTGTGCTCAGCGGGCAGCAGGTCACCCTCAGGGTGCTGTCACAGATGGGAGTGGGCTCAGCCCACCTGGCCGCACGCCGCACCATTCGGATCGCTGGACGGCGCTGACCGACAGTGGCAGCGGGTCCGACTAAGGTCTGTCTAACGGTCGGAGAGTGATGACGCGCGCCCGCCTCAAGGGAGCTCTGACGTCGCGAGAGTGGCGCCGTGCCGGCGGCATGGCTGGTGTCATAGCGGGCCTCCACGTAGTCGGCTTCGGGACGCTGCTGCTGCTGGTGGTGCCGAGCCACTACAACCTCGGCAAGCAGGGGATCTTCGGCCTCGGCATCGGGGTCACCGCGTACACGCTCGGTCTCCGCCACGCCTTCGACGCCGACCACATCTCGGCGATCGACAACACGACACGCAAGCTCATGAACGAGGGCAAGCGGCCCCTGAGCGTGGGCTTCTTCTTCTCGCTGGGCCACTCGACGATCGTCTTCGCGCTGGCGCTGCTGTTTGCCGTTGGCGTGCGCGCGCTCTCCGGGTCGGTCCAGAACCACGGCTCGACGCTGCACAAGACCACGAACCTGATCGGCACGGGCGTCTCGGGCGTCTTCCTCTACATCATCGCGGCGCTAAACCTGATGATCCTTGTAGGGATCCTCCGCGTCTTTCGCGACATGCGCCGCGGGGTCTACGACGAGCAGGAGCTGGAGCGCCAGCTCGCGTCGCGCGGCCTGATGAACCGCTTCTACGGTCGCTTCACGAGGACGATCAAGGAGCCGTGGCAGATGTATCCGCTGGGACTGCTGTTCGGCCTCGGCTTCGACACCGCGAGCGAAGTGGCGCTGCTGTTCCTGGCCGCTGCGGGGGCGGCGTCGGGACTGCCCTTCTACGCGATCCTCTGCCTGCCGATCCTGTTCGCTGCGGGCATGTCGCTGTTCGACACGATTGACGGCTGCTTCATGAACTTCGCCTACGGCTGGGCGTTCTCGGAACCGGTGAGGAAGGTCTATTACAACATCACCATCACGGGGCTGTCGGTCGCTGTGGCACTGGGCGTCGGCACCATCGAGCTGATGTCGCTGCTCGCAGACAAGCTGTCGCTGAAGGGCGGGATCTGGGACCTCGTCTCGAAGATCGACCTGAACACGGTGGGCTACATCATCGTCGGCATGTTCGTTGTGGTCTGGGCGCTGGCGTTCGCGATCTGGCGCTTCGGGCGCCTCGAGGAGCGCTGGAAGCTTGACCTGCGGCGCTCCGACGCGGCGCGCTAGCCGCCGCCGCCCAAGAGGAACGCTCGAACGCTGCGCCCCGCGCGGAAACGCGCCAGCGCGCCGCGCGCGCGGCCGGCCTCCTCGGGAGATGCGTTGGGCCCCGCGGGCGGCGGCGTCGAGCCGCTGCCGAAGATGCTCTGCCAGAGGATCCGGTCGGAGATCCGCTGTGGCACCGCGTCCGTGACTTCCCACGGAAGCGCAGCCGACAGAGCAGCGTTGGGCGCGGTGCTCGAGTTGATCGCGGTCAGCGACTGCTGTGGCTGGATCGCTTGATAGAGGGTGCCGGACGGGTCCGGCTGATCGCTTCCGCTGACGAAGGCGTCGTAGAGCGGCGTCGCCAGCGCGTCGTTGAGCGACAGCGGGTCCAGGCCGCTGATGATCTCGGCCGTGCGCAGGAACGAGAACTGGTCGTAGCGCGTATGGACGACGGCGCCGCGGCGCGCCCAGGGCGAGATCACGAGCGCGGGGATCCGGTGTGCGTCGACGGAGTCGAGGCCGTCCTGCGAGTCGTCTTCGAGCACGAAGATCGCCGACGAATCCCAGATTGGGGAGTGCGAGACCAGCTCGGCCAGCTGCCCGAGAGCGAGGTCGTTGTCGGCGACGTTGGCCTGCGGCGTGTAGAAGCCGGGCGTCGTCCCGTTGGTGTGGTTGTTGAACAGGATCATGTAGGTGAAGCGCGGCACCGTCCCGGTCGCTACCTGCGCCTGGAACTCGGCTTGGAAGATGTCCATCCGGCTCTGCGCCGCGACCGCCCCGGACGTGCTGTGGCCGGGGACGGTGGAGACGAACCGCGCGGCGTCGGCGCTGCAGCGGGCGGGGTTGGGGATGGTGACCTGACCGAGGCACGTGCCCTGGACCTGCGTCGGGTAGCCAGGATCGGTGTTGGCCAGCACCTGCGCGAAGGTCGGGCGGCCGTTGTCTGAGAACGGCTGGTTGCCGCCGCCGAGCTCGCCGAAGACTCGGAACGACACCCCCTGGCGCACGGCCTGATCGAAGATCGCGGCGTTCGGCGGCACGCCGATCGGATAGATGTCCGGGTCGCCCTTTCGTCCGCGCCCGGCGGCGACCTTGCGCTGCGTGTAGTCGTTGGCGTAGGCGCTCGTCGTGACCTTGTGGCCGAGCGTCGACTCCTCCGAGTTCGCGTACACGTTGTCGAGCAGGGGGAACGTCCGCACGAGCGCGTGCACGTTCGGCGTGACGCCGCCGACCGGCGCCGGCGCCCCGTTGTCGCCGAACATCTGGAGCCGCGGATCGCCGTGGCCGCGAGGGTCGTCGCCGAGGATCTGGTCGTACGTCCGGTTCTCCTTGACGACGAAGAAGACGTGTTTGATCGGCCCGTCGGCGCGCACGGGAGTGCCCGCGGGAGGGTCCTGGCGATCGGTCGGGACGACGGCGCGGTCGGCGCGCGCGGTCAGCGGGTCGAGACCGAGGTCGGTCGGACGGTCGAGGACGCCCGCGCGGCCCTCGAGCAGTGAGGCGATGTTGGGGCTGTTCGTGCTCGGGCCGGCGCCGACGCCACGCGCCGCAAGCCATACGAGCCGCCGGCCGTCCGGGGAGACATCGACGTTGGTCGTGTAAGCCGCGGTCGGTATGCGACCGAGCACGTCGAACGCCTTGGCGCCCAGTCGGTCGCCGGTAGGGCACCCCCGGAGCGCCGGCAGTTCGGCGCGCGCACGAGCGACCGTGGCCAGGAAGCGGCGATGCACCCTGGCCCGGGGGACACCGCGCCGGCGCGCCCGGTCGCGCGCGTGATAGGCGCGCAGCACCGCCGCCGCGGCGCGCTGGTCCTGGAGCTCCGTCGGCCCCTCACACGCCGACACCGTTGCGCCGTAGAGCAGACCTGCCCGCAGGCGCCGCGCCGTCTTCGCATAACGCCGCCGGGATGCGCTCGTGCGACCGGCGCGATCGCGGGCACGGCGGGCGCGGCGGAGCGCCCTGCGATAGCGGCCGATCGAGGCGACGCTGCGCGGACTGCGCACCTGGTGCGGCTGGGGCGCCGTCAGCGGGCGGTCCTTCAGTGCCACGGCCGCCACGGCGTCCTCGCCGGCGTCGGCGACGTACGCGGTTGACCCATCGGGCGCGACAGCGACGGAGACGGGGGCGACCCCGAGCGGCAGCGATGGGCGGCTCACGTCGACGAGTCGGGCGAGCGTCAGGGTGCTCGTGTCGACGACCGCCAGCAGGTCGCGGTCGGCGACGGCGACGTACAGGCGCTCGCGCCGCGGGTCCACGGCGAGCCCCTCGGGATGTGCGTAGGCGTCGCCGCGAGGACCGCCGACGGGCACCGTCGCGACGACGCGTCCCGACGGCAGGTCGAGCGCGGAGACCGTGCCGTCGCGCTCGTTGGTCACGTAGGCGCGCGACCTGCGGGGGTCGACGGCGACTGCGAACGGGTAGCGCCCGACGTCCGCGAGTCGTGCCGCCCCCGACGCGAGGTCGATGATCGCGACTTGGTCGGCCTGACCGAGGACGACCAGGAGCGTGGTGCCGTCGGGCGTCACGGCAACCCCCTGCGGCCACGCCTTGACGCCGCTCGCCGGCGGCAGGTTGTCCGCAGCGGCGGCTCCGTCGCGCGCGTGCGGGAGCGCGATCGGCTTCTCCTCCTTCGCCATCCCGGCCGAGTCGATGCTGAAGACGTGGACGACGTCGCCGCCTCCGCCTGGGAGCTGCCTCTGCGCGGCGTCGTCACTCTCCAGACCGGAGACGTAGGCGTGACGACCATCGGGGGCGAACGCGATCCCGTTGTCGCCGCCGGCGATCGGCAGCCGCTGGCGCTCGGCGCCGCTCGCCAGGTCGACGATGTGCACGAACGCGGCGTGGCGACCCGCGTCCACCACCCAGTAAGCGCTGCCGTCTGGAGTTATCGCCCCGCCGACCGGAAAGGTGCCGACGGCGGTCATGCGGCCGCCGGGGTCGAGCTTGCGCCCGTTCCCCGTCAGCTGCGAGTCGCGCCCCGGCAGCTGCTCCTGCGCGAGCGCCGCGGCGCAGCTAACGAGCAGCGCGATTGCGCACCCACCAGCCAGAGGACGCCGCAGCCGTGACACGGGCGCGGGAGCATAGGCATTCTACGGCGGGTACGCGGCGGTTCTATCATCAGGCCGGTGGTGCTCCGTCGCTTGACACGCACGCCGTTGGATTCGGGTCGCTTTGCCGCTCGATTCGAGTGGCCTCCGCGGACGGCAAAGAATGAGTACCGGTGGCCGCGAGCGCGCGGGTCCCTTATCAGACGCCTAGCGGGTTAACAGCCGCGTCGTTCATCGGTCCCGGAGGTTGAGCTTGCGCGCCAGGGGACAGGACCGGCCGCCCGATGAGCACCGCTGCACGATCGCGCGGGAGCCGGAGGCGCTGATCGCCGTCGCCTCGGAATGGAATGCGCTCGCTGTCCGCTCGCGGTCGCCCTTTTGCACCGCCGAGTGGCTATCGGCGTGGTGGCGAGCCTTTGGCCGAGGCGAGCTCGTGTGCCTGACGCTGCGCGACCGCGGGGGCCCACTCCGCGCCGGGGCGGTGCTGATGAGAACGGCGCACGGTCGGCTCGAGGCTGCCGCCAACGATCACAGCGGGAGCTGGGATGTAGTCGCGGCAGACGCTGCGGCCCGCGCCGAGCTCTGGCGCGCGCTGCTCGCGATCGGCGCCCGGCAGATCGTCCTGCGGGCACTGCCCGCCGAGCCCACGGCGGGCGCGTCGGCTGCCGAGCTCCTGGCTGGCGCGGGCTATCGGGTGGTCGACGAGCCAGGCCCCTTCAGCCCGTTTCTGGGCTTGCCCGAGCGCTTCGAGAACCTCCTGGCGCAGCGCAGCGCCAACCTTCGCTCACAGCTCGGGCGCAAGCGGCGCGCGCTCGAGGGCAACGGCGCGCTGGTGTTCCGCACGACGACGGGCGGCGAGGCATTGGAGCGAGACCTCGAAGCGATCTTCCGCGTCGAGGCGTCGGGCTGGAAGAGCGATCAGGGTACTTCGATTCTTACAGACCCCGGCAGCGAGCGCCTCTACCGTGAGTTTGCGCATGCCGCGGCCCGCCACGGATGGTTGAGGCTGCACCTGCTCGAGCTCGACGGCGTCACGATCGCCGGCGATTACGCGTGCTCCTTCGCCGGTGGAGGACATCTGATCAAGACGGGGTATGACGAGCGCTGGTCGCGCTTCTCGCCCGGTCTGCTGCTGCGGGAGGCAGTGCTGCGGGCCGCCGTCGAGGAGCGGCTCGAGTTCTACGACTTCCTTGGAGGTCCCGAGCACTACAAGTTGCGCTGGACTGACCATGAGCGTCCGCGCACGACCCTGCGCGGGTATCGCGGGGTTAGGAGCCTGCCGGCGCTTGTCTACCGCGCGCGGGTACGCCCCACTGTGAAGCGTTTGCGCTCGCGCCTAAAGCCCGGGCCTGCGCGCCGAGGTCCAGGCCGAGCGCGTCGATGAGGTCATCGACCAGCCGTCGGGCGCATACGCCGGTCCGAGTCCTTGTCACCGATGCGCAGGAGCGCTGTTCGCTGGCGGTCTGTCGCAGTCTGCACCGGGCGGGCTATGCGGTCACGGCGGCGGCCGACTTCCGGCCTGCCGTTGCTCAATGGTCACGCTGCGCTGAGCGTCGCATCCTCGTTCCCGTGCCGACGACGCGCCCGCGTGAGTTCGTCGAGGCGTTGGCCGACGAGTTGCGCGGCGGCGGTTACGCGACGGCTGTAGTGGGAAGTGACGCCTCGCTGTTGGCGATATCACGCCACCGCGACCTCTTGGAGGGAGCTTTCACCGCGCGTCTCGGTCTGCCTTCGGCCGAGGCCGTCGAGGCCGCGAGCGACAAGATCCGATTCCTCGACGCCGCGGACGTCGCCGGCTTGAGCTGTCCGCTGACCGTCGTCTGCGCTGACGCGGCGCAGGCGCTGGCCGCGGCCGAGCAGATCGGCTATCCGGTGGTGCTAAAGCCTCAGTGCTCGGTCTATGAGAGCCAGGGGAGGATGCGCCGTGAGGCCAGCCGCAGGATCGCCGACGCCCGCGACCTGACGGGGGAGCTTCCCCGCTATGGCAGCCCCTGCCTGGTTCAGCGTGTCGAGCCGGGGGCGGTTCATTCTTGTTCGGGTGTCTACGCCGCTGGTCGCCTGCTTGCGTTCTCATTCGCGCGCTACATCCGCACGTGGCCTGCCCAAGCCGGCAACGCGGCGCTGTCCGAGACGGCGGTTGCGCCCCGGGGGCTTGACGCAAAGGTGGTCAGGCTGCTCGACGCACTTGGCTGGGAGGGGATTTTCGAGCTCGAGCTCGTGCAACGCGGCGATGGCGTGCTCGCGGCGATCGACTTCAATCCCCGGCCCTACGGCTCGCTCGAGCTCGCGATCCGGTCCGGTGCCGATCTACCGGCGATCTGGGTGGGGTGGGTACTGGGGGTGGACTCGGAGCCTGCCGTCGCCCGCCCGGGCCGGCGTTACCGCTGGGAGGACGCCGAGCTCCGGCGGCTATGGAGCGATCTGCGCGGCGGGCGCATCGGCGACGTCGCCCGCGTCGCCCGTCCACAGCGGCGGGTCGTTCACGCGCAGTTCCGCTGGGATGACCCGGGTCCGCTGCTCGCGCGCGCAGCCTACCTGGCGACGAGGGCAAGGACGCGTTTGCGCGGAACGCGAGGTCGGTAGACGCGTGAACGCCGGCACCCCAGACGTTCCGGTGGCGATCATCGGCGCCGGACCCAACGGGCTGGCGGCGTGCGCGCATCTCGGAGCGGCGTCGATCGAGCATCGGGTGTTCGGTGACCCGATGCAGTTCTGGCGTGATCAGATGCCGGCGGGGATGCTGCTCCGTTCCGCGTTGCGGGCATCGCACATCGCCGATCCGCGACGCAAGCTGACGCTCCACGACTGGGCCGCCGCGGAGGGCACGACGCTGTCCTCCCCGGTGACCCGGGAGGAGTTCGTCGACTATGGAAGCTGGTTCGCCGAGCACGCGGCGCCGAGCGTCGACCGCCGCTTGGTGCGCTCGTTGCAACGAGCCCGGCCGGGATTTCGCCTGACGCTCGAGGATGGCGATCAGATCGACGCTCAGAGCGTGGTCGTCGCAGCCGGGATCGCCCCCTTCCCTCGCATTCCCCCGGGCTTCGAGGATCTTCCCGCCTCCTCGGTCTCACATTCGTCGGCCCACAGCGACCTGCGCCGTTTCGCAGGTCGGAGGGTGGCCGTCATCGGGACCGGGCAGAGTGCCCTGGAATCCGCCGCGCTGCTTCACGAGGCGGGCGCTCGAGTTCAGCTGATCGGTCGTGCTCCGGCGATCTGGTGGCTGGGCGGACCTCCGGCGCCGGCGTCGGAGCCCGCCCCGGCCTCGGAGCCCCCGGCGGCGTCGCGCCGCCTACGGCCTCGCTGGTCCTCGGCCCCGACCGATGTCGGTGGTCCCCTCTCAAGCTGGCTGGTGGCCTCCCCGGACGTCTTTCGACGCCTTCCCCGTCGAGTCCAGCCGCCGCTCGCCTACCGTTGCATTCGTCCAGCCGGCGCCCACTGGCTGCGCGATCGCATGGCCGACGTGCCGATGAGCCTCGAGCGGACCGTGACAGGCGTGACGAGCAACGGAGCGCTCACGCTCACCCTGTCCGACGGAGCACAGCGCGAGGTGGATCATCTCGTGCTTGCGACGGGCTTCGCCGTCGATGTCCGAAAGTATGGGTTCCTGCGCCCGGAGCTCGCGGACAGCATCGCCCTGATCGACGGATACCCCGTGCTTGGCCCCGGCCTGGAGTCTTCGATCCCGGGCCTGCATTTTCTCGGGTCGCCCGCCGCGTACAGCTTCGGGCCGGTGATGCGTTTCGTGACGGGGACCTGGTACGCCGCCCCCGCCCTCGCGGCGCGCCTGCGGGGCAGGCGTCAGCCCCTACTGCGCTGGTCGTTCTAGTAGCTCAATCGGGATCAAGATCGAGGAGTATCGTGTAAGCTAAATGTAAGGGAGAAAGGGAGAGTGGAAGGATTCCTATCGGTGGGCCGTTGAGGGGCGCGTTGACCGCGCCGCAGGTGGACGATCAGATGGGCGCTGACCGCGATCAGGAGGTCACAGTGGCGAGTGCGACCTCTAGCGTTGTGCGCGGCGGTCTGGGGCGACGCGTCGAACGGATTACGGTCTACATCGCTGAAGACCATCCGGTCTACATGGACGGGATCGCCCGTGCGATCAAGTCGCGCGCCGATTTCGAGCTCGTTGGGCAGGCCAATGACGGGCGCGAGGCGCTCGACCAGATCCGCGAGCTCGCTCCAGACGTGGCCGTGCTCGACCAGCGGCTGCCCTCGCTCGACGGCGTCGAGATCCTCACCGCGATTCAGCGCGAGTCGCTGTCCACGCGTGTCGTGATGCTGTCGGCGGATGACTCGAGCGCTCTGGTCTACGACGCCGTGCGGCTGGGCGTGGGCGCGTTCCTCACAAAGGACGCAAGACGCTCGGCGATCTGTGACGCCGTCGCGGCGGTCGCGCGCGGGAACACCGTTCTCGCCCCCGAGATCCAGGCGGGCCTCGCCGGCGAGCTGCAGACGCGTGAGCGCAACGATCGCCCCCGGCTGAGCGAGCGCGAGCACGAGGTGCTCCGGATGATCGCCGAGGGCCTGTCAGCCCCCGACATCGCC
>DASZZG010000009.1:0-9092 GCA_035543355.1 Solirubrobacteraceae bacterium
ACGGGCGCGCGAGGCAGCCGAGCTCTCGATAGACGAGCGCGCGCGCGAGGCAGAGGCCGCGGCCGAGTTGCGCGCCGCCGAAGCCGATGCGCGGATGCAGGAGCTGACCAGCTCGGCCCAGGCGGCACTCGCCGAACGCGAAGAGCTGGCGGCACGTGCCGGCGAGCTGGAGCGGACAGCGACGCTGGCCGAGCGCCGCGTCGACGACGCCGAGCGCCGCGCCGAGAGACTGCGCACCGAGCTGGAGGCCCGCGCCGAGCGCGCCGAGCGACGCGCCGAAGCGATCGGCGCGCGCGAGGCGCAGGCGGCCCAGCGAGCGGCTGCGCTCGAGGTCGAGCTGGGCGCGACGGTGGCGCTCGAGACCGAGGCCCATGAGGCCACTGTCGCGCGCGAGGCAGCCGAGCGCCGCGCTGCGGAGGCAGAAACGCTCGTTGCCGAGGCACGCGAACGGGCGGAGCAGGCGGCGGAGCTCGCCGACAATCTCACGCAGGCAGGCGAAGTCGATCGCAGGCGAGCTTCCGAGCTGGAGAATCGCGCAGAGCGCGCCGAGCGCGAACTCGAGCTGTTGCGAACAGCAGCCGCGTCCAGCGAACAGCAGGTCCAAGCGCTGCTCGGGCGCACCCGCGAGAGCGAGCGACAGGTCGAGGCGCTGAGCGCCCATGCCGTCGAGAGCGAGCGGCTGGCGAAAACGCTGCGCGCCGAGCGCGAGCGGCACGAACTCGAGACCGACGCCCTGATGGCGCGTGTAACGGAGAGCGAGCAACAGGTCGAGACGCTGGAGGCACGCGCCGGCGACAGAGAGCAACAGCTCGAGGCCCTCAAGCAACGCGCCGGCGAGAGCGAGCAACAGGTCGCGACACTGCTCGCCGAGACCGCCAAGGGCGAACAGCAACTCGAGGCGCTTCGCGGGCACAGCGCGGAGAGCGAGCAGCGGCTCGCGGCCTTGCACGCACAGGTCGCCGAGTGGGATTCCGAGCTCGAGCGGCTGCGCGCCGAGACGGGCGGGCACGAGCAAAACGCCCAGGCCGCGATCTCCCGAGCGAGCGAGAGCGAGCAGCAGGTCCAGGCCCTGCGCGCCCAGATCGCCGAGACCGAGGAGCAGCTCGCGGCGGTCCAGACGAACCTTGCCGGGCGCGACGCGGAGGCCGACCGGCTGCGGGCGCTGGCAGCCGAGAACCAGCAGCAGGGGCAGGCTCTCGTGGCGCGGACCGCAGCGAGTGAGCGCCGCGCCGAGGAGCTCAGCGCGCAGGCCACGGCCCGCGAGCAGGAGCTCAAAGCGCTGCGCCAACACAGTGGCGAGTCGGCGCAGAAGCTCGACGCGCTGGGCGCCGAGGTCGCACAGCGCGAGCAGGAGCTCGCGGCGGCGCGCTCGGAGACCGCCGAGCGCGAGCACGAGCTCGAGGCCGCACGCTCGGGGAGCGCCGAGCGCGAGCAGCAGCTCGAGGCCGCGCGTACGCAGACCGCCGAGCGCGAGCAGGAACTCGAGGCCGTGCGCTCGGAGACCGCCGAACGCGAGCAGGAACACGATCTACTGCGCTCACAGGTCAGCGAGCGCGAACAGGAACTCGACGCTGCGCGCACGGAGACCACCGAACGCGAGCGCGAACGCGATCTGCTGCGCTCACAGGTCAGCGAGCGCGAACGGGAGCTCGAAGCCTCGCGTACGCAAGCCGCCGAACGCGAACAGGAACTCGAAGCGGAGCGTTTGCAGACCGCCGAACGCGAGCGCGAACGCGATCTGCTGCGCTCACGGGTCAGCGAGCGCGAACGGGAGCTCGAAGCCTCGCGTACGCAAGCCGCCGAACGCGAACAGGAACTCGAAGCGGAGCGTTTGCAGACCGCCGAGCGCGAGCGCGAACGCGATCTGCTGCGCTCACAGGTCAGCGAGCGCGAACGGGAGCTCGAGGCCGTGCGCTCGGAGACCGCCGAGCGCGAACAGCAACTCGAAACGGCGCGCACGCAAGCGGCCGAGCGCGAACAGCAACTCGAAGCGCTGCTCGCGCGCGTGCAGCAGGCCGACAGCGAAGCGAGCGAGCTGCGCGCAAACACCGAACAGCTGGGGATCCGGCTAGCCGACGCCGAGGCCCAGAGGGCAAGCGCGGCCGAGCAGGCCGACGAGCGCGCGCGACAGGCCGAAGAAAGGGCAGTCGAGCTCGAGACGCAGCTGGCGGAGACCCACACCAGCCAAAGCGAACGCACCAGCGCACTAGAGGAAGCGGTGCAGCAGGCGCAACGCGAAGCGGCTGCCGCCCAGAGCGAGCTCACGCAAACGCGCGCCGGCGAAGCCGAAAGGGCCACCGCGCTAGAGGAACGCGCGCGCGAAGCCGAGCAGCGCACTGCCGAGCTCGAACGCCTTCTCGCCGAGGCCCGTGCCGGCAACGCCGAGCGAATCGAAGTGCTCGAGGCACGCGCCCGCGACGCGCAGCTCCAAGCGGTCGAGCTCGAGCTCGAGCTAACCGCGTTGCGCACCGCCGAAGAGCAGCGCGTCGGCGGCCTGCAGACCCAGGCGCAGGAGGCAGAACGCACGGCGAGGGAGGCCGAGCAGCGCCTCCAGGCGCTCGCTGGCGAGCTCGAGCAGGCGCGCGCGACGGAAGTCGATCACGCGACAGCTGTTCAGGATGCGCTCGTCCAGGCCGAGACCGCCGGCGCGCGAGTCCAGCAGCTCGAGCAACTCGCCGACGAGCGCGCGACCGCCCTCGCCGAAGCGCAGTCGCAGGCGGCACAGGCCGGCGACCGCTACGACGAGGAGGCCGCCGCACGCGAACAGTCAGATGCCCGCGCGAGCGAGGCGACCGAGGAGCTCGAGCACGCCCGCGCAGGCCTGGAGCTCGCTCAAGCGGAGCGGATCGAGAGCGAACGCATCGCGGATGAGCTCCGGCGTCAGATCGCTGAGCTCGAGGGGGTGACGGCGGCAGGCGAGCAGCGGGAGGCCACGATCGCGCAGCTGCGGGCCGACCTCGGCGAGGCCGCTGAAGCGCACGAGCGCCAGACGCAGCAGCTCCGTGAGCGCGAGCAGCAGACCGAGCGCACCGCGGCGCTGCAGTCCGAGCGCGAGCAGCAGGCCGAGCGCACGGCTGCGCTGAAGTCCGAGCTCGAGCAGCTACAGACGACCCTCGCCGTCAACGAGTCCCAGCTCGAGGCCGAGCGCCAGCGAGCCGACGCGCTGCAGCGCGGCTCGGAGGCGACGCACGAGCGCGCCGTTGAAGGCGAGCGCGCGGTCACCGAGCTGACGGCGACGTGCGACCGCCTGCGTGCCGAGCTGACGCAAACTCGCCAGGAAACGGCGGAGCGCGCGGGCGCCGACGACGGGGCGCAGCGCGAGCTCCGCCAAATGGCAGAGGAGCAGGAGCGAGCCCTGCACGAGCAGCAGCAGACGGTGGCGCGACTCGAGCGCGAGGTAACGGAGGCGCGCGCCGAGGCCGAGCGGGCCGCCGCGAGCGCGGTCGAGTCCGCGACCGCGTCACACGAACTCGACGCGGCGCTCGGCGCTGCCGGCGACAACGCGGCACGCGCCGCCGAGCTCGAGGCGGCGCTCACTTGGGCACAGGACGAGCTCGCGCGCGAACGCGAGCGCGCCGCGCGTGCAGAGTCGCTTGACGCCCAAGCGGCGGAGCTCGCCGATATACGCGCGGCGCTGGAGATGAAGGTGACGGAGCTCGAACACGCGCGGGGCGAGGCGGTCCGCCAGGTCGAGCTCGAGATCGAGCTGCGCGCGGCGCTCGAGGTCCAGGTGCAGGAGCTCGGGAGTGAGCTCGAACGGGCGCGCAGCGCGCCACCACCGCCGGGGCCCTGGGTTCGCTCGTCCGACACCGAGCGTGAGCCTCCGGATCGCGAGCAGCCTTGGCGCCCCCAGCCACCCGGCGAGGAGGTGCCCGTGGGGGTCGACGCGCAGGCCGCCGCCGAACAGGCGCCGGTGTCGCCGGTACGTCAGCGACGCGGCGCACCGCGCCGCGACCCCCACCGGCGTCAGCAGGCGCTCGAGCGATCGCGCGCCCGGGGGGACGCGGCAGCGGCGCAGCGGGCGCCACAGCGACGCGGGCAATCGCGCTGGCTGCCCTCGGAGACGATCATCGGCCTGCTGTTGCTGCTGGTAGCCGTGGGCGCCGTGGTCTTCCTGCTCTCGGGAACGCTGCACGTCGCGCCGCGGTAGCCGGCCGGCGACGCCGCACTCGGCGACGCGCCGACCCTCTCTCTGCACAGCCCGTAGCCGTGGCTATCAAATTTGATAGCGGCTGCTACCAGCTTCGCGGAAGGACTCGTGTCTCAGGGCGCCTTCCGAGCCGGCGCGGGCGCAGCCGTGGCTCCCGGCGACGGCGTGGCTCCCTTCGCGGGCGGCAGCGCCGCGCCGGCCGGCGCAGTCGCCGCACCTGCTGGCCGCGCCGGCAACGCCAGCGGTGTCCCTGTGGCGGTGCCCGAGTCGGTCACCGGCGTGACATTCGCCTCGGCCTGGCGCGCGAGGCTGAGCACCCCGTCATCGAACGGATTGAGCACCAGCGCCCGCTCGCTCGCCCGGCGCACTCCCTCGAGGTCGCGCCGAACAAAGTCGAGTCGCGCGAGGCTCTCCCAGGCCACCTCGTCCTGAGGCTCGCGCGCGATCGCGCGCAGGATCAACCCGCGCGCGCGAAGCACGTCTCCCCGCCGCTCGACGATCGCAGCCGCGGCCAGCAGTCCCTCGTCGGACAGGGGGTTCAGCCGTGCGGCGAGCCGGGCACGCGCCTCGGCGTCCCTCAGCTGCGCCGGCGTCGGCTTCGATGGAAGCCCACCCAGCGCGCTGCCGGCCTTCGATGCGGCGATCGCGGGCAGCGCCGAGGAGATCGCGAACGCACACAGCAGCGCCGCCGCACCTGCAAGCGCCAGCGCTCGCAGGGCGTCGGACCGAGAGGCCGCGACGGCCAGCCGCGACGGGGCCACGCCGCCCTCGTCGGTCGCGGCCCCCGCGCCGCCGGACTCGGGCATCGTCTCTGCGCGCGTCGCCCTGCCCACGAGCACGCCCAGGAAGACGAGCACCGGGAGAGTCACGCCCGGGATGTCCCAGTCCCAGTCGATCGACCCGTGCACCAGCCAGGCGATCGCGGCAGCGAGCAGCGTCGCGGCAAGCGCCTGCTCTGCGCGATCGGAGATCGCTCTCACGGCGCGCGCGGCGGCGAACAGGAGCAGCCCCAGGCCCCCCAGCGCGAGCAGCGCTCCAATCACCCCGGTCTCCGCCAAGAACTGCAAGGGCACCGAGTGAGGCTGGAGCACGAGCAGGCGGTTGTGGCGGTACTGCAGGTGCAGCACCGGGAACGAGCCGGCGCCCGAGCCGGCCCACGGATGGTGGCTCCACGCCCCGACCGCCTCGCGCCACCAGACCCAGCGGTTGCCCGAGCTGGTCGAGAGCAGCCGGTTGGGGTCCGACAGCGATGTTCCGCGCGTCGCAGTGAAGCTGTGGAACTGATGCGAGACCGCGCCGGCGACACCGCGATCCGAGGCTCCCAGCGCAACCGTCAGCACGAGCAGCGCCGTGACGACGACGGCCAATCCCCCGCGTACCAGCTGGCGAGAAGGCCGCGGCGCCCACAGCGTGCCCCAGTCGCGCATTATCAGTCGGCGCGCCAACCACAGCATCCCGGCAAGCGAGACGATCAAGACGAGGCCCAACAGCGCACCCGCGCCCTCGCGCGATCCCAGCGGCACGAAGTTGCCGGCGACCGCCGAGTCCACGAACGCGAACAGCAGCGGCGGCAGCGCTGCCAGCAGCGCGAGGCCGAGCAGCAGCGCGGCGCGGAAGCGCGCGTGGCGAACGAGCACGAAAACGACCAGCAGGCCGACAGCGAGCGCGATCACCCCACCGCGTGAATAGGTCAGCCCAATGACCACGATCAAAACCAGCAACGCGGCCTGGGCGGCCAACCGAGATCGCCGGCTGCGCCGTTCGTCGGCCGCCAGGCGCAGCGCGACCGGCGCGGCCATCGCGCAGACGAGCGCGAGCGCGTTCCAATACTGCAGCGGGCCGCGCAAGCGTGACAATGACCCCGTCTGGTTGAGGTCGAACAGCGGATGCACGTGCAGCCCCGGCAGCACCTTCTCGCCAAGCGAGTAGAGCGCGACCGCGACGGCGATCACCAGCCAGCCTGTCGCCAGGCGTGTCACCGCGCGCGGATGCGACACACCCACCGCGATCGCCAGCAGCACGACCAGCGCGTAGGTGAGCGTGCGGTTGAACTCGATCCACGTCCGGTCGGGCGCGACCGACCAGGCGAGCGAGAGCGCCATCCAACCCGCGAGCGTCGCCAGCAGGCCGAGCCCCAACCAAGCCTGCGGCGTGGCCGCCAAGCGCAGGCTGCCGTCCCCAAAGAGCCATGCCGCGCAGGCGAGCAGCGCAACCAGCGCGAGCGCGACCTGCAAGCGGCTCTCCTGCGTCGGCTGGACGGCGCCGTGGGCGAACGCGGCGTAGGCAAGCAGCACGAGCAGCGCGAGCAGCAGCGCGCGCGGCGCGAGTGGGCCACGGGCGCGGGCTCGGATGGCCGTTGCGAGCGTGGCGCGCGCGGCGCCCCGCGCCCGCAATATGGGCGTGGAAACGGCCATGTCGAGGTGCGTCTGACGCTACCATGTGGGTGGTGCCTCGACGCTCCAGACACCTCTTCGCGCCGGCCTGCGCGCTCGCCGTCTGTGCCGCGCTCGCGGTTCCCTCCGCGGCGGCCGCCAACGCCTTCTCGAAGGTGCTCAAGGACTACCAGGTGGCGGGAAAGATCGATCCCTGCAAGCACTCCGACAAGGAGCTGCGCGAGGCCCAGAGAGAGGTGCCAAACGACATCCAGCAGTACGCGCCCGACCTTCCCGCCGCGCTCGCCGCGGCGCTCGCCGCTCGCGCCCGCGGCGATTGCGACAAGCATCCCAAGGCGGCAGGCGGCGTGGCAACACCCGCGACGCCCGCTCCCCCTTCGACAGCTGCTCCGCCCGGCACCCCGGGCGCCCACCCCACTCCCGCCCCGCCGGCCGCCGCGCCCAAGATCGGCAGCGTCCCTCGGACGTCCCCGCACAGCGCTCGCTCGACGCCTGCGCCGATCATCGCCCTCGCCGCGGTCGGCGGCCTGCTGCTGGCGACCGGGCTCGGCCTGGGGTTGGCGAGCCTGCTGGGGCTGTCGTTCCCCTGGACCGCGCGGATGCGACACGCCTGGGCGGAAGCGGGCTGGCGCGCCGGCGGAGTGTGGGGAGATTTTCGCGATTGGGTGCGCATCGGAGGATGAGCCGGAGTCTCTGAGCGCCGCCGGTTCCGTCCGGTCGCGCGAGGACACTTCGCTGTTACCCCCGCACGACGTTCTCGTCCGGCGGGGCCCCCCGAACAGCGTCAGAGCTTCGAAGGAGAACCACATGGAAAAGACCCCGCAAACGGCACCCACAAAGGACGTGAAGGTCGGCGACGGACTCCCGATCCGCCGCTATTTCACGTCGCCCGGGGAGCATCCGTTCGACGGGGTCCGCTGGGAACTGCGCGACGCGCGCATCGGCCACGGCGACCAGGTCGCCTTCGAGCAGGCGAACGTCGAGTTCCCCGAGACGTGGTCGCAGAACGCGACCAACATCGTCGCCCAGAAGTACTTCCGCGGTCAGCTCAACTCGCCCGCGCGCGAGCGCTCCGTCAAGCAGATGATCGGGCGCGTCGCGGGGACGATCGCCGGCTGGGGTCGCGAGCACGGCTACTTCGCAAGCGACGATGACGCAGACAGCTTCGAGGCCGAGCTGACGCACATCCTGCTGCACCAGATGGCCGCCTTCAACTCCCCCGTGTGGTTCAACGTGGGCTTCGAGGAGCACCCGCAGTGCTCAGCCTGTTTCATCCTCTCCGTCGAGGACACGATGGAGTCGATCCTCGCCTGGAACACCAAGGAGGGAACGATCTTCCGCGGCGGCTCGGGTTCGGGGATCAACCTGTCGCGGATCCGTGGGTCGATGGAGCCGCTCGCGAAGGGCGGCACGGCGTCGGGGCCCGTGTCCTTCATGCGCGGCGCCGACTCGTGGGCGGGCACGATCAAGTCCGGCGGCAAGACCCGGCGCGCGGCGAAGATGGTCGTGCTCGACGTCGATCACCCCGACATTCGCGACTTCATCTGGTGCAAGGCGCGCGAGGAGGACAAGGCGGCCGCGCTGCGTGACGCCGGCTTCGACATGTCGATCGACGGCGACGGCTTTCACTCGATCCAGTACCAGAACGCCAACAACTCGGTCCGCGTCACCGATGAGTTCATGCGCGCGGTCGAGGAGGATGCCGAGTGGCGGCTGACCTCCCGCACGACCGGTGAACCGATCGGGGAACCCGTGCGCGCGCGCGAGCTGATGCGCGAGATCGCCGAGGCCGCGTGGCGCTGCGCCGATCCCGGCATGCAGTACGACACCACCATCAACGACTGGCACACCTGCCCGAACTCGGGGCGGATCAACGCGTCTAATCCGTGCTGCTTCGTTGGCGACACACTTGTGGCGACTGATGCTGGAGACGTGACCCTTACGGAGCTGCACTCCCGTTCGAGTCAGGGAGAGGCCCTGCCCGCCGCTGAGGCTTACGACCCCGTCGCCGATGAGCCTCTCACCCGACAGATCGAACACGTCTGGATCGCGGGGTACACACGCGAGCTCGTCGAGTTGACGACGGCGGGCGGTCAGCGTTTGCGCTGCACTCCCGAGCACCGCTTCCTCCTCGCCGACGGATCATGGGTGCAGGCGAGGTCGCTGTGTACGGGGACAGCGTTGCGCTCCTTGAATGCCCACGACGCAGAGCGCGGGGCCCTGGTCGTGCGCACGATCGTGAGCACAACTGACGAACTGCTCGATGTGCGAACCATCGCGCTCAACGAGCCTGTTGCGGTCTTCGACCTCGAGGTCGCTGGGCTGCACAACTTCACCGTCCGTTCTCAGCCTGGCGATGCAATCGTTGTGCATAACAGCGAGTACATGCACGTCGACGACTCGGCCTGCAACCTCGCCTCGCTCAACCTGATGAAGTTCCGCCGCGAGGACGGCGAGCTCGACGTGCAGGCGTTCGAGCACTCGTGCGATACGGTCTTCCTGGCGCAGGAGATCCTCGTTGGCTATTCGTCGTATCCGACGCCCGAGAT
>DASZZG010000010.1:0-5168 GCA_035543355.1 Solirubrobacteraceae bacterium
AGGATCAGATACGGCACCGCTATCGCGGTGAAGATGATGATGCCCCCCATCGTCGGCGTGCCCGCCTTCTCGTGATGGCCTTCGGGGCCGTCCTCGCGGATGTGCTGCCCGAACTCGCGGTGACGCAGAAACGAGATGAACTTGGGCGAGAGGAAAATGCAGATCAGCAGCGAGGCGATGCCGGCGATCAGTACGCGACCCATCAGTCGGGTGCCCTGGCGGCGCGCAGCGCGTCGGCGACGATCTCGAGGCCGACGCCTCGCGACCCCTTGACGAGCACCGTGTCACCGGGGTGGACGAGCTCACCCGCGAGCGCCGCCGCCTCGTGCGCGTCGGCCGTCGCGTAGCTCTCGCCGTCGAAGCCGTCGAGCATGCGCGCCGCGAGCGGGCCTGCGGTGATCAGGACGTCGACTTCGCGCTCGGTCGCGTAGCGACCAATCTCTGCGTGGTAGGCCCCCTCGTCAGCACCGAGTTCGAGCATGTCGCCGAGCACGGCGACGCGACGGCCCGGCGCAGTGACGGAGAGGTCGTCGAGTGCCGCGCGCATCGACATTGGGTTGGCGTTGTAGCAGTCGTCGATGACGATCACCTCCCCCGCGAGGCGCTCGCGTTGTCCGCGCATCGCCGAAAACGTGACGTCGAGCCGCCCTGCGGGCGTGACGCCGACCGCGCGCGCCGCGGCCACCGCGGCCAGCAGGTTGAGCCGGTTGTGCGCCTGGGCGAAGCTCGGGCGCAACTCGATCCGCTCGCCCGCGGCATCGATGCTCAGCGTGCCGTCATCGGCCTCCCCGGCCAGCCGCACATCGCCGCCCTCGCCGAATGTGATCCAGCGCAGGTCGTCGCGTAGGTGCGGCACGAGCAGCGGTTCCGACGCCGGGATAACGGCAGTCGCGCCCGCCCGCAGGCCAGCGAGCAGCTCGCCCTTGGCGGCGGCGACCGCCTCGAGCGACTTGAGCAACTCGAGATGCACCGGCCCGATATTGAGCACCACCCCCACGTCCGGCTCGCAGATCGCCGTCAGCTCAGCGATCTGTTGTGGCCCGCGCATCGCCAGCTCGAGCACGACGACCTCTGTGCCGGGCGGAGCCGCGAGCAGCGCCAGCGGGACGCCGATCTCCGTGTTGTAGTTGGCCGGGCTGGCGTGGGTGCGCCGCTGGGAGGCCAGCAGGGCGGCGAGTATGTCCTTCGTCGAGGTCTTGCCAGTCGACCCGGTGATCGCGATCGTCTGCGCCTGAAGCTCGCGGCGCCACGAGCGGGCGAGCGCCGCGAGCGCCGCGAGCGGATCGTCTGCGGCGATCAGCGCTCCAGGCGCGGCGCAGCGCGCGGCCTCGGCGTGCTCGGGCGAGACGAGCACTCCCCACGCTCCCGCGGCAAGCGCGGCGGGGGCGAATCGCCCTCCATCGGCATACTCGCCCGAAAGGCCGACGAAGAGGTCGCCCGCGGCCGCGTCGCGCGAGTCGACGGTCACGCGCGTTGGCCCGACGGCTGCCTCGGGCGGCGGCTGCACGAGCCGTCCGCCGGCCGCGGTGGCCACCCGTTGCGCAGCCCAATCCCTCATCGGCGGAGCGCGGGAGCGCCGGTCGCGCGAAGCGCCTCCCGGGCGACGGTGACGTCGTCGAAGGGCTGCTTGCGTCCGTCAGCGAACTCCTGGCCCTGCTCGTGGCCCTTGCCCGCGATCACCACGACGTCGCCGGGCGCGGCCAACTCTACGGCGCGTTCGATCGCCGCACGGCGGTCGACGAGCGACTCCACACCTTCGCCCGCGCCCGAGCCGGCGACGATCTCGGCGATGATCGCCTCGGGATCCTCTGAGCGCGGGTTGTCGGAGGTGACGATGACGCGGTCGGCCAGCCGCGTCGCGATCTCCCCCATCAACGGACGCTTGCCGCGATCGCGATCGCCCCCGCAGCCGAAGACGCAGATCACGCTGGTGTCAGTCAGCTCGCGCGCCGCTCGCAGGACGTTCTCGAGTGAGTCCGGGGTATGCGCGTAATCGACGAGCACGGCAAAATCCTGCCCCTCCTCGACCGGCTCGAAGCGGCCGGGCACCCGCGCGACCCGGGGCAGCGCCGCAGCGATCGTCTCCAGCGTCACGCCCAGCGCGCGCGCGGAGGCCACCGCGGCTAGCGCGTTGAGCACGTTGAAGCGGCCGGGCAGCGCCGTTTCGAGCTCGAGCGCACCGTCGGGCCCTTGCAGCGTCAAGCGCGCGCCGCCCGCGTCGGTGGCGATCTCGGTGGCGCAATAGGTCGCCAGCCGGTCGATCCCGACCGTGATCGCATCTCCAAGCTCCTCGGCCAGCCGAGCTCCGTAGGGATCGTCGATGTTGAGAATCGCCACCTCGGGCCCCAGCTCGGTGAACAGACGCCGCTTGGCCTGGAAGTAGTCCTCCATCGTCGGGTGGAAGTCCAGGTGGTCCTGGGTGAGATTGGTGAAAACGGCAGCCGCCAAGTGGATCCCGTCCACGCGCCGAAGCTCGAGCGCGTGGGAGGAGGCCTCCATCGCACAGGCGGCGTCCCCGGCGTCGAGCATCGCACGCAGATCGCGCTGGGCGTCGATCGCCTCGGGCGTCGTCCGTTCGACCTCGCGCGAGACGCCGCCGATCACCGATGTCACGGTCCCGAGCAGGCCACAGCGGATGCCGGCGGCCTCGAGCAGCCCGCGCACGAGAAAGCACGTCGTCGTCTTGCCATTGGTCCCGGTGACGCCGACGACCCGCAGCGTCGCGCTTGGGTCACCGTGAAAGCGCGCGGCGGCCGACGCCATCGCGGCCCGCGCCGAGGGCACGACCAGCTCGGGCGCGCCGAGTCCGAGCGGCCGCTCGCACACGAGCGCGACCGCGCCACGCCGGACCGCCTCGGCGGCGAATTCATGCCCGTCGGCCTGAAAGCCCGGCACGCAGAAGAACAACGTTCCGGGGACGACCTGTCGTGAGTCGTAGGCCAGGGCGGCGACCTCGGTGTCACTGGCGTCGTCGCCCTGCCCGATCGCCGGCATCAGCTCGCGCAGCTTCATCGTCGATGAGTTTAGGTTGACCGGGAGCGTCCGAGACGGAATGTCAGGAGGACGGAGGCTTCGTCCGGATCCAGATCGCGGACCCCGACGGCTACCGCGTCGAGCTGTTCGCCTACTGAGCTAGCCGGGCGGGATCCGCAGGTACGGCAGGGCGAAGCTCGTGATCTCCTGGAAGGCGGGCGCTGCGACGAGGCCGCCGTAGATCTGTCCTTGGGGCTCGTCGACCATCACCGCGACCAGCAGCTGGGGGTCGCGCGCCGGCGCAAAGCCGACAAACGACGCGACGAAGCGCGTCTTTGAATAGCCGCCTGCCTCGGGCTTGTTGGCGGTGCCTGTCTTACCCGCGAGCCGGTAGCCGGGGATCGCGGCCTCGCTGGCGGTCCCACCCGGTGCGAGCACTCCCTCGAGCATCCGTCGCAGCGAACGCGCAGTGCCCGCCGACAGCACCCGATGCCCGGGTGGGATCGGTGTTCGCTTGCCGTCCACGGCGTCGACGATGTGGGCTGGGCGAAGGATGCCGCCGTTGGCGATCGCCGCGTACCCCGTCGCCATCTGCAGCGGTGTCACCGCGAGGCCCTGGCCGATCGGCAGGTTGCCCATCGACGAGCCCGAATACTGGTCGAGCCGCGGCACGATCCCGGTTCCCTCCCCCGGCAGGTCGATGCCGGTGGAGCGGCCGAAGCCGAAGCGGCGGACCCAGTAGTCGAAGCGCCGCTTTCCCTCGCTCAGGCCGATCTTGATCGCACCGATGTTCGAGGACTGAGCGAGTATCTGCGCGGTCGTGAGAGTCACCGCGCCGCGCGGGTGCGATTCCCCGATCGTGCGGTCGGCTACCTGGATCTGCGGCGGGAGATCGAACTGCGTCTGCGGGGTCACGCGGTGGTCCTCGAGGGCGCCGGCGACGGTGAAAGCCTTGAAGGTCGACCCGGGCTCGTAAGCGGCGCCGACGGCGCGATCCTGGCGGGCGTATGGCGGCGCGGCGCCGAGCTTGTTCGCGTCGACGCGCGGCCAGTTCGCCAGCGCCATCAGCGCGCCGGTTCGCGGGTCCATCACGAGCGCGGTGGCGCCCTTCGGGTGATAACGCTGGGCGACCTCGCCGAGCACCGACTCGACCTTGTCCTGGATCGGTGCGTCGAGCGTCAGGCGCAGCGTCGCGCCGGGCCGTGCGACGCTCGTGTCGCGCAGCGAGATCGCACGCCCGAGCGCATCCTTGACCTCGCGGCGAGCCCCGTCGTGGCCGTGCAGCGTGCGCTCGCGCGAATACTCGAGCCCGGCCAGACCGGTGCCATCGGTCCCGACCGCACCGATCAGCTGCGATCCGAGCCAGTGGCGCGGATAGATGCGGCGGGTGGTCGGGATCAGCTGGACGCCGGGCAGGCGCAGTGCGGCGATCTGCTTGGCGCGACCGGCGGGCAGCAGGCGCGCGAGGTAGACGAAGCCGGTGCCGTGGCGGACGAGCTTTGGCAGCAGTGTCTGCGGGGTGGTGGCGAGCAGTGGCGCGAGCCTTTGCGCCGCGCGCGCCGGATCCTTGATCAGGTACGGCGTCACCGCGATGTCGGCGGCCGCTTGCGAGACAGCGAGGTCGGCGCCGCGGCGGTCGGTGATCGCTCCGCGCGGGGCCGGCACGTTGGCGACGGCGACCTGCTGGCTCCTGGCCGCCTGGCGCAGCGAGGGTCCCTTGACCACACCGAGGTAGAGCGCTTGCAGAGCGGCGATCGTCAACAGGCCGAGGAAGCCGAACCGCAGTAGCCCGATGCGCCGTTCGACGAGCATCTACTGGGAAGGGCCTCCCGGAGAGGCGGTGGCGGGCGAAGCGCCCGGCGCCCGATGCACGGTGGCGGGGGCAGGTCCGTTGGCAGGGCCGGCGCCGGTTGTCGCGGCGGCGGGCGCAGACACGCCGGCGGGCCTGGCAATATTCGTGGCGGAGGGACCCGAAGCCGCACTGGAGCCTGCGCTGGTGTTAGCCGCTCCCTGGGGAGGTGCATGAACGCTTGCTTGGAGGCCGGTCCCAGGCGGACGGATCGTCGCGAGCGCGCGGTGGGCGTCGCGCGCCGGGTTGGCGGTCACGTAACGGACGCTGCCCGGAACGGGCATGACCATGCCCATATGTTGGGCCCTCGTCAGGATGCGATCGCCGGACGCCAGTTGCGACAGCG
>DASZZG010000011.1:0-13090 GCA_035543355.1 Solirubrobacteraceae bacterium
ACGCCGGCCTCGCCGACCGTGTCGAGCTGCGCGTCGCCCCTGCGATCGAGACCCTGCGCGCCCTGCCCGAGGACGAGGTCTTCGACTTTGCCTTCATCGACGCGGACAAGGTCGCCTGTGCGGACTACTACGAGCTGACGCTCGCGCGCCTGCGGCCGGGCGGCCTGATCGTGCTCGACAATGTGCTCATGCGCGGTCGCGTGCTCGACGCGGGCAAGGACGAAGACGGCGTGATCGCGATGCGCGAGCTCAACGCTGCGATCGCCGCGGACGCCCGCGTCGACTGCGCGATGGTCGCCGTCGCGGACGGGCTGACGCTGGTCCGCAAGCGTTAACGGCTCCGCCGCCACGGAAGGCGCGGCTTCGGCACCAGGCCCTCCACCCAGAGCGCCGACAGAGCGACCCGCGGCAGGCCGAACGTGCCCTGATAGAGAAGGTGGCGCGGCTCCCAGCGGGGGAAGAACTTCTTGTTGAAGTGATGCAGGCTGGCGATCTGAAACCAGCGGTCGCCCTTGGCGAGAACCCGACCGAGGACGCGCTCGGCGAGGTTGCGTGGGTCGGCGATCCAGCGCGCAAAGGTGCCGAAGTTCAGCGACAGCTCCTCGACGCCTCGCTCGCGCAGCAGCTCGATCGCCGAAACCACCATGAACTCCGATAGGCCGTTGGGCGTGTCGCGGTCACGATAGGTGAGGCTCAGCGACATCGCCGCGCGCCCGTAGCAGGGGACGATGTGCAGCAGGCCGCGCGCGACGCCGCCTTCGTCGCGCACGGCCAACACCAGCGCGTCTGCCTGAAAGCCGCCACGCAGCGTGTTCATCTCCATCGCAAAGCCGTGTTCGAGCTGATCGCCTCGGGCACGCCCGACAAGCGCCTCGAGCTCGTCGAGCGCGGCCGAATGGAGCTCGGCGAGGCGATGCAGCTCGACGCTGTAACCCGCCCGCAGCACGCGGTTGACCGCCTGGCGGACCTTGCGGATCGGGCGGCCTTCGAGCGAGAAGGCTCGTGTGTCGACGATTGCTTCCTCTCCGAGATAGAACGAGCGCAGCCCGACTGCGGCGAACAGCTGGCGCGCGCCTTCGCTGGCCGCGAAGACCCCGACCCGCAGCCGGCGTGAGCGAGCGAAGTCGAGCAGCTCGCGCGCCAGGCCGGGCAGCGCGTCAGCCGGACCCACCGGATCGGCCGAGACCATCAGCACGCCGCCGTCGATCTTGTAGCCGGCGACCGCGCGATCGTCGCGTGAGAAGAAGTAGAGCTTGTCCGGGCGCAGCTTGAAGAAGCTGAGCGTGTCCGACCCGTGAGCACGCACGAGCTGCTCAACGCGTCGCCGGCGCTCGTTCGGGGCGGACCTTTGCTCGCCGGTGAGGTTGGCCTCCAGCACCCTCCGATTATCGCCGTATGGGGCCGCCCGCCGGCTCGAG
Organism: Solirubrobacteraceae bacterium; assembly: GCA_035543355.1. Taxonomy (GTDB): domain Bacteria; phylum Actinomycetota; class Thermoleophilia; order Solirubrobacterales; family Solirubrobacteraceae; genus DASZZG01. Next base: position 1,419 of record DASZZG010000011.1, read on the forward strand.
CTAGATGGCCCGCACCGCGCCGCCCGTAAGCTGAGATGGGTGTCCAGCTCCAAGATCGCCACGCGCGACGACCTGCGCAACATCGCGATCGTCGCCCATGTCGACCACGGTAAGACCACGCTCGTCGACGCCATGCTGTGGCAGTCCGGCGCATTCCGCGAGGGCGCCGAGATCGCCGATCGCGTGCTCGACTCGATGGACTTGGAGCGCGAAAAGGGCATCACGATCCTCGCCAAGAACACCGCCGTGCGTCACGACGGCGTGAAGCTGAACATCGTCGACACGCCCGGCCACTCGGACTTCGGCGGCGAGGTGGAGCGGGCGCTGATGATGGTCGACGGCGTGCTGCTGCTCGTCGATGCAAGCGAGGGACCGCTGCCGCAGACGCGCTTCGTGCTGCGCAAGGCGCTCGAGCAGCGGCTGCCGGTGGTGCTCGCCGTCAACAAGGTGGACCGGCCCGATGCGCGCATCGGCGAGGTGCTCGACGAGGTCTACGAGCTGTTTCTCGACCTCGAGGCCGATGAGGGCCAGATCGACTTCCCGATCGTCTACTGCAACGCACGTGCCGGCTGGGCGTCGATCGAGGAGGGCGTCGAAGGCGACGATCTGAGGCCCCTGCTCGACCTGCTGGTCGAGCACATCCCCGCGCCGCGTTACGACCCGGCGCACCCGCTGCAGGCCCGCGTCACCAACCTCGACGCCTCTCCCTACGTCGGCCGGCTTGCGATCTGCCGCGTGCTGCACGGAACGATCGCGCGCGGCCAGGAGGTCGCCTGGTGTCGCGGCGACCAGACGCAGCGCATGCGCATCTCCGAGCTGTATGTGACCGAGGCGCTCGAGCGGATCGACGCGGATGTGGCCGGGCCCGGGGAGATCGTCGCGCTTGCGGGGCTCCCCGACGTGACGATCGGCGAGACGATCGCCGATGCCGACGATCCCCGGCCGCTGCCCCTGATCATGGTCGATGAGCCATCGCTCTCGATCACAATCGGTATCAACAGCTCGCCGCTCGCCGGCCAGGACGGCACCCGGCTCACCGCGCGCCAGGTTCGCGGCCGGCTCGAGCAGGAGCTGATCGGCAACGTCTCGCTGCGCGTGCTCGATACCGAGCGGCCCGACACCTGGGAGGTGCAGGGGCGCGGCGAATTGGCGCTTGGCATCCTGATCGAGCTGATGCGCCGCGAGGGCTACGAGCTGACCGTAGGCAAGCCGCAGGTGGTCACGCGCGAGGTCGACGGCCGTCGGCACGAGCCGATCGAGCGAATGACGATCGACGCGCCCGAGGAGTACGTCGGCGTGATCACGCAGCTGCTCGCACTGCGCAAGGGGCGACTGGAGCAGATGGTCAACCACGGCACCGGCTGGGTGCGGATGGACTACCTGGTCCCGGCGCGAGCGCTGATCGGCTTTCGCACCGAGTTCCTCACCGAGACGCGCGGCACAGGAGTGCTGCATCACGTCTTCGACCGCTACGAGCCGTGGCACGGCGAGCTTCGCACGCGGCCGACCGGCAGCCTCGTCGGCGACCGCTCGGGCAAGGCGGCTGCGTTCGCGCTGTTCAACCTCCAGGAGCGTGGCACGCTGTTCATCGGCCCCGGTGACGACGTCTACGAGGGCATGATCGTCGGCGAGCACGCGCGCGGCGAAGACATCGACGTCAACGCCGTCAAGGAGAAGAAGCTTACCAACATGCGCTCGTCCACGGCGGACGAGCTGGTACGCCTGGTCCCACAGCGACAGCTCTCGCTCGACCAGGCGCTCGAGTTCCTGCGCGAGGACGAGTGCATCGAGGTGACGCCCGACGTGATCCGGCTGCGCAAGGTGGAGCTGGACGCGACCGCGAGAGTGAAGCTGGGGCGCGCCCGATCGCGCAGCCGGGCCGCCGTCGTGGCCAGCTAGTGCCGCACGGGCTCGTACTCGACGTCGAGCGCCGAGGCGATCTTGGCCATCGTGCGCCGCTGATCGTCGAGCACGAAGGTGATGCCGAGGCCGCCGGCTCCGGCGCGGCCGGTGCGGCCGATGCGATGGACGTAGCCGTCGCGGTCCTCGGGGGCGTCGAAGTTGACCACGCGGGTGATCCGGCGCACGTCGATCCCGCGAGCGGCGACGTCGGTGGCGACCATCGTGGCGACGCCTCCGTCCTGGAAGCGCGCCAGCGCCTTCTCGCGCTGGTTCTGCGACTTGTCCCCGTGCATCGCGACGGCATTGACGTCATGCGCCCGCAGTTGCTTGACAACGCGGTCCGCGCGGCGCTTCGTGCGCACGAAGACAAGTGTCAGACCGCGGTTTGATTCGCGCATGACGCTGATCAGCGCGGGCAGCTTCGTGTCGGGGCCGACGAGCATGAATCGGTGGGACACGACCACCTCGCGGTCGATCGCGGCCTCGTGCTCGATCGTCTTCGGATGGTTGGTGTAAGAAGGTGCGACGCGTCGCACCTCGCCGTCGAGCGTCGCCGAGAACATCAGCGTCTGGCGCGACGAGGAGGTCTTAGCGACGATCCGGTCGACGGCCGGTCGGAAGCCCATGTCGAGCATACGATCGGCCTCGTCCAGCACCAACAACTCGACGTTCGAGATTGCGATCGCGCCGCGGTCGAGCAGGTCCTGAAGCCGGCCGGGAGTTGCGACGACGATATGTGCGCGACGCGCCAGCTTGGCCTGGCGCTCGAGCGCAACACCGCCGTAGACGGGTGCGACCGAGACGCCGCGGGCGCTGGCCGCTGGACGGGTCGCCTCGACGATCTGGGTGGCCAACTCGCGTGTCGGCGTCAGGATCAGGACCGACGGGCGCTGCTGCTCGGCGGCGGCGCATTCGACCGCGGGGATTGCGAAGGCCAGCGTCTTGCCCGACCCGGTCGGCGAGCGGACCAGCAGGTCGTGGCCGGCGAGGGCGTCGGGTAGGACGAGCCGCTGGATCTCAAACGGCGAGGTGATCTTGCGCGCCGCGAGCGCATCGACGATCGGCGCTCGCACGCCGAGATTGGCAAATGACTGATTGGACATCGAGACTGCTCCTTGATCGCGGCCTAAGGCCGCGGATTGGTTCGGGAGATTCGACTGACCCGAACCGCTGAAGAAGCGCACTCGAAGACAAGAACCCCGCGGACGAAGAGTCCGTCCGCACGACCACCCTAGCAGCGCGAGGTCTCCGGCCGGCGGCGGCCGCCGCGTCAGGCCGCTACGTCGACGACCTTCAGCCGCCGCTCGCCGCGAGGCGTGCGTACCCTGGCGGTCTCCCCGACGCGTCGCCCCTGAAGGGCCCTGGCGACAGGCGAATCGGCTGACAGCCGGCCCTCGCTGAGACTGGCCTCGGTCGAGCCGACCAGCTTGTAGGTGGCCTCGCTGCCGCTGGCCTCGTCGACCACGCGCACCGTCGAGCCGAACCCGACCACTTCGCTTTGCGAGACCGGCTCTACGACCACCGCAGCGTTGAGTTTCTGGCGCATACGCAGGATCTTCGTCTCCAGCAGCGCCTGCTCGTTCTTGGCGTCGTGGTACTCGGCGTTCTCCTTGAGGTCGCCCCACTCACGCGCGGTCTTGATCCGCTCGGCGATCTCCCGGCGGGCCTTGGTCTCCAGACGCTCGACCTCCTGCTCGAGGGTCTGCATCCCGTCTGACGTCATCGCGCTACCTTCGATCACTGCGGCCTCCGGAGGGTGATTGACCTGCGGGCTGGAAATCTGATCGCGGGCCATCTCGCTCACGAAGCCGGCGATGCTACAGACATCGCCTTCTTCCCCTGCCGCTCGGGTGCGACCTTGACGACGTCCCACACCAGTCCGAGTCGCTTCATCGCGTTGATGACCAACGCTGAGGGATCGAGCTCCCACCAGCGCAGCCCGTGCGCGGCCGACGTCGGAAAGGCGTGATGGTTGTTGTGCCAGGCCTCTCCCAGCGAGAATGGCGCCAACCAGGCGAGGTTGCGCGAGTGATCGGGAGTGTCAAAGCGCTGCCGACCAAAGAAATGACACAGTGAATTGATCGAGTAAGTCATGTGGTGAAGCAGGAAGATGCGGACAGCTCCACCCCACAGAAAGCCCGTCACGCCGCCAAGGATCGTGCCCGTCAGCGCCACTCCCAACCCGAACGGGAATGCCAGGCCGAGCACCACCCAGAGCCACAGCGTGCGGTCGATGAAGCGACACACCGGGTCTTTGAGCAGGTCCGGCGCGTAGCGCTCCCTCGAAGCTCGCTGGGTGTGCAGGAACAGCCAGCCCATGTGAGCGTGGAGCAGGCCACGCAGGGCGCCTTCGGCATTGCCTCCGTGATCGACGTGCGGCGAGTGCGGATCGCCCTCCTGGTCGGGGAAGGCGTGGTGCTTGCGATGCGTGGCGACCCATGAGATCAACTGCCCCTCCAGCGCCGCCGATCCGAGTATGCCGAGGATTGCGCGCATCACTCGACCGGTCTTGAACGAGCGGTGGGTGAAATAGCGGTGATAGCCGACCGTTATTCCGAGGCCAATCGGAATGTAGGTGATCGCGAAGACGATCAGGTCGGGCCAGTGCAGCGCCCGGTCCCATACCTGCCACACAACGAAGCCGAGGCTGAGCAGGGGTACGACGATCACGACGACGCTCGCCGTGGAGTGCAGACGCTCGTTGGCGATCACGAGCGCCTCGCTGGATTCCGGCCGCCGCATCCCTCTGTCGGCTACGACCGTTGACTCCATCCATGTCTCCGAACTGGTCCTGTGCTCGTCGCATGCTGCCACGTGCCCGAGTCCCGTTGCTTGAAGCGAGCTCGATTAGCTCGCAGACGGAGGCCAAGCGGTCGGCTACGGGCGACGCTTGTCGGCTGATCGACGACCGTCTTTTCCAGTGTAGACCATGAGGCAGCTGCCACTACGACGCGGATACGCCTCTGTTAGCGTGGCCTCGTGGCGTCCGAGGCCAACTCGCCCTGGCGCGAACGAGTCAGGCGGGCACTCGGCTGGCCCGCTCGCCGACTGCTCGACCCGCGCGCGCGCTGGATTGCCGGACTGGTGACCGAACAGGTGGACCAGCGGGTAGACCAGCGCGCCGAGGAGCTCGGCAGGCGCGTCGAGGGGCTCAAGCCCAAGCTCTCTCCCCTGCGCATCGAGGCGCTGATCGGAACCTCGGGCCGCCCGGAGCACATATCCGAAGAGCTCGCGCGCTTCCTCAACTGGACGGAGAGCCACGAGGGCTACGCGGCGCAGGCGGGGCTGTGGTTCAACCCGGCGGTACCGGTGGCGTACCGAACCGGCGGCGTCGACGTGCGACTCGTGAACGAGCGGATCGTCGAGCAGCCATTCGTATTCGGCGCGCTTCAGTCGCTGCCGCCGTCGGCCCGCCTGCTCGACGTCGGCGGCAGCGAGAGTACGCTGGCATTGAGCTTCGCGACGCTCGGCTACGAGGTGACCGTCGTCGACCCGCGCGGCTATCCACTGACCCATCCCGCGCTGCGCAGCGTTTCCTCCAGTCTCGATCAGCTCGACGCTGACGATGACGGATACGACGCGGCGATCGCGCTGTCCTCGGTCGAGCACTTCGGACTCGGTCCCTACGGCACGTCGCTCACCGACCAGCGGCTCGACGTCGATGCGCTGGTCGAGCTGCGCCGCCGCGTGCGACCGGGCGGCCTGCTGATCCTGACCGTCCCGCTCGGCGAGCCGGCGATCGACCATTTCGAACGCGTGTACGACAAGCGGGGGCTGGACGAGCTGCTCGGCGGCTGGCGGCTGGTCACAGCGAGTGCAGCGTGGCGCACCGACGGCGTCACCTGGATCGCCGGAGAACTCGAGCGGCCGCTGAGCGAGCGCGGCGTGGCGCTGGTGGTCGCCAGCAACGGCGACCCGGCCTGACTACTTGGGGCCAAGGCCCTTAGAAGTCGAGCCCCTTGCGCAGGCTCGCCCGCACCTTGTCGCGCGCCTGGCGCTGGAGCTTGGCTACCTGGTGGGCCTTCCGATTGCGCTCAGCGACGTCCTTGGTCGCCTGATCGCGGACGGCCTGGTGCTCCCTTCCGACGCGGATGGCATCCGCCTGAGTCTGGCGAGCCTGCTTCGTCTCATCGCCATCTGTGCCGGCGCGGCCGCCCTTGGGACGGGTCGCGGGCTCCTTTAGCTGGTCTGCCATGGGGCGGCCTCCTGGGCGGTCGAGTTTTGCATCGGACCCCGCCTCATCAGGTGAGCGATGCGCCCAGGACAAGGCCTCCGGCCGCGAGTGCCACGAGCGCAACGGTAAGCAGGACGACGGACATGACGGTCAGGGCGTTGGTGCGCATGCGCTTCCCCTTCTGAGTCCTCGCGAGCGGCAGCCCGGCGAGTCGCGAATCCCTCACGGAATTCGCTGGGCGGAAGCCAAAGTGTCGGCGAGTCGCAGCGACAGATTTCGTCAGCTGCAGCGACGGCTGGTCGTTTCGATCAGCGACCGTTCCTGCACCCATCCTACACCCCCGCTTCTGCGCGCAGGCGTGGTGTCCTACTCGTCGGCGACTGCGAGCACCAGTTTGCCGTTGTTCTCGCCGCTGAAGAGCTTGAGCAGCGTCTCGGGGAATGTCTCGAGCCCTTCGACCACGTCCTCGCGGGACTTCAGCTTGCCTGCGGCAAGCCAGCCACCCATGTCGCGCGCCCCGTCGGCGATGCGATCGTAGTAATCGGAGACCACGAAGCCGGTCATCGTCGCGTGATTGACCAGCAGCGAGAGGTAGTTGGACGGGCCCTTGATCGCGTCGGTGTTGTTGTACTGCGAGATCGCGCCGCAGATGATCACGCGCGCGCCCCGTGCCAGCCGGGCGAGCGCGGCGTCAAGAATGTCGCCGCCGACGTTGTCGAAGTAGATGTCGATGCCGTCCGGGCAATGCTTCGCCAGCGCCTCGGCGACCTGCTCGGCCTTGTAGTCGATCGCGGCGTCGAAGCCGAGCTCTTCGACGACGTAGCGGCATTTCTCCGCACCGCCTGCGATGCCCACCACGCGGCAGCCCTTGAGCTTTGCGATCTGGCCGACCACGCTGCCGACGGCGCCCGCCGCGCCCGAGACCACGACCGTCTGGTCCGGCTCGGGGCGGCCGATGTCGAGCAGACCGAAGTAGGCGGTCATGCCGGGCATGCCCAGCGTGGAGAGCCACACCGGCAGCGGCGCCGTGGCGGGGTCGACCTTGGTCAGCCCGGCGCCGTGGACGACCGCGAACTCCTGGACTCCAAGGAGCCCGTTGACGTGGTCACCAGGCGAGAAGTTGGGATCGTTGGACTCGACGACGCGGCCGACGGCAAGCGCGCGCATCACCTCGCCGATTCCCACGGGCGGGATGTAGGACGCGGCGTCGCTGATCCAGGCGCGCATCGCCGGGTCCAGCGAAACGAACAGCACGCGAACGAGCACCTCTCCCTCTCCAGGCTGCCCGACCGGGTCGGCGCTGTAATCGAAGTTCTCGCGCGTCGGCATCCCGACGGGGCGGCTGGCAAGCCGGACTGCGTGGTTGACGGTGTCGGCGGCCATCTCGCAGCCGTAACCTACACCCGGATGGCAGCGCACACCGAGCCGATCGCCGCCGTTCCGGGAGCCAGCGCCGGCGCGATCAGCGGCCTGCCTCCTCGCCCCGACCTCTCGCGCTTGATGATGAGCGCCGGCTTCGTGGTGATGCCGACGCGTTTCCTCGATGCCTGCCAGCGGCGCTGCGGCGATTACTTCACGCTGCGTCCCGCCGCCGACCGGCTCGTTGTCGTGACGGCTGATCCGCACGCCGTCAAGCAGGTGTTCACGGGCGATCCCGACGTGCTGCTGGCCGGCGAGGGTAACGTCGTGCTGGCTCCGATCCTCGGCTCAGGCTCGGTCCTACTGCTCGATCGCCAGGAGCATCTTCGCCATCGCCGCCTCTTGCTGCCGCCGTTTCACGGCGAGCGGATGCGCGAGTACGGCACCCTGATGGCCGATGTGGCCGAGCGGCATGTGGCCAGCTGGCCGCACGGACGCCGATTCGCCACGCTTGCGAGCATGCAGGCGATCACGCTCGAAGTGATCATGCGGGCTGTCTTCGGCGTCGACGACCGCGAGCGGCGCGAACGCCTCGGCGCGCCACTGCGCCGCCTGCTCGACATGATCGCCAGCCGCCGTCGCGTGCTGATGCTCGCGCTCACCGCCGGCCGGAACGGCCCGCGCAGCCCTTGGGGGCGCTTCGCCGCCGTCCGGCGCGACGCCGACGCCCTGCTCTACGAGGAGATTCGCGCGCGACGTGCCGACCCCGGCAGCGATCGCGATGACATCTTCTCGCTGCTGCTGGCGGCACGCGATGAGGACGGCCAGCCGCTGACCGACTCGGAGCTGCGCGACGAGCTGATGACGCTGCTGGTGGCCGGCCACGAGACGACCGCAACGGCGCTGGCATGGACGCTCGAGCGCGTTGTCCGCCACCCCGAGGTTCTCGACCGCCTGCAGGACGAGCAGCGCGCCGGAGGCGAGGACTACCTGGACGCGGTGATCAAGGAGACGCTGCGCCTACGGCCCGTGGTCCCCGCCGTCGTGCGGCGCCTGGCGAAGCCGATGGAATTCGGTGGCTGGGAGCTGCCCGCGGGCGTCAACATAGCCCCGTCGATCTATCTGCTGCACCGCCGCGCCGACATCTACCCCGAGCCGCTCGCGTTCCGTCCCGAGCGCTTTCTCGAAGGCATCCCCGGCACCTACGAGTGGATCCCGTTCGGCGGGGGAGTGCGTCGCTGCCTCGGCGCCAGCTTCGCGCTGTTCGAGATGAGAGTGGTGCTCACCGCCGTCCTGAAGCAGGTCAGGTTGCGCCCGACGCGACGGCGCCCGCAGGAAGGAGTGACGCGTCGCGCGATCACATTCGCACCGTCACGCGGCGGGCGCATCGCGGTCGACGGTCTTTAGGCGCCTTTGTCCGGGGCGCTGTCCGCGGCGCGATTGCGGCGGACGCCGAAACGCCCGAAGCGAGCGGCGAGCGCGTCCACCGACACCAACGTGCCGGCCAGCCGGTCGACGCGGCCGTCGAGCGACTGGGTCGCGTCGCGGATCCCGCCCACGCTGCCTTCGAGGCCTCCGACATCGCCGCGCAGCCCGTCGATCTTGGCGCCGAGCGACTCGACCGCCACGCGCATCCGCGTGACATCGTGGCGCATCTCCTCGAGGTTCTCGAGCGTCCGATCGAGGCGTCGCAGAAGCTGCCCCGGGGCCGCGACCGCCGCCATCGCCGCGACGACCGGCGCCCGGACCAGTTCGGTGGGGATTTTCAGTGCGCCGACGGCCATGATCAGCGGCCACCTCGAAGGTGGCCGGGCCACAGTATTGCGTCTCCGTCAGTCGGGGTAGCCGGCGCCCGCCACCTGGCGCTGCCGCGTATCCTTGCGTCGAACGAGCGATGAGGCTCGCTCCTAACCGCGTCCGCTGGGCGCTGATGGCTTCTACGACTGACGTTGACCCGAACGCCCCGCCGTGGAGGCTGTGCATGGAGCCCATTCAACTAGCCGCCGTGCTTGCCGCCGTCGTCGTCGTGGCGAGCATGGTGTCCGTCGAGCTGGGGATCGCCGTCGCGCTGCTCGAACTCGGGCTCGGAGTCGTGGTGGGCAACTTGTTCTCGCTGCATTCGCTGCCGTGGCTCGATTTCGTTGCGAGCTTTGCGTCGATCGTGCTCACGTTCCTGGCGGGCGCGGAGGTCGATCCAGACGATTTCCGCGAGCGGTTCGGCGCGACGATGGCGATCGGCGTCGCGTCGTTCATCGGCCCGTTCCTGGTGGCCTGGCTGGTGTCATATGGATTGCTGGGCTGGACGCTGAAGGCGTCGCTGATTGCAGGCACCGCGCTCTCAACCACCTCGCTCGCGGTCGTCTACGCCGTCCTCGTGGAAAGCGGCCTCAACGCGACAACGCGTCGGCAAGTTGCTCATGGGGGCGTGCTTTGTCACAGACATGGGAACGGCGATCGCCCTGTCGGCGATCTTCGTCACGCCGAATATCTGGTTCCCGGTGTTCTTGCTGGCGTCGGTCGGCTTGATTGTGGCGCTGCCGAAAATCGCCCCCGTGGTTCTTCGGCCGCTACGGCGACCGGGTGATCGAGCCCGAGATCAAGCTCGTCTTCGTCTGCTTGTTCGCGCTGATGGTGCTGGCCGACGCCTCCAAGGGCCACGCCGTGCTGCCCGCTTTCGCGCTCGGCCTCGCTGGCGGCGTAGACGCCTCGCTTGCGCGATACTGGGCGGGCAATGTCGCAGGAGAACGTGGAGCTGGCTCAGAAGTTGCTCGCGCCGTTCAACGCGGGCGACTACGACAAGTATCTGGACTACTTCGCATCGGACGCCGAAGTAATCCCCGACGCATCTCGCTTCCCTGAGGCCGCCCCGTTTCGGGGTCGTGACGCGCACCGGGCGTTCCTGGAGGAAATAGGCGCCGCCTGGGAAACAGGTGCCCAAGCCGCAATACGCGAAGTTCTCGACGCGGAGGGTTTCGTTGTGATGCGGTGCGACTGGGGAGGGACGGGAAAGGCAAGCGGGATGGAGGTGTACTCCAACCTCACGTGCGTTTTTACCGTCGAGGACGGGAAGATCGTCAGGGCCGAGTACTTCTTCGATCATGAACAGGCCCTCGAAGCCGTGGGGCTGCGGAAGTAGCCGTGGCGAGTTTCGCCAATCGTTTCGCCAAACCCTCCTAGCGAGCGGCTGGTCCGGCGAGTGCGCAGACGGCGCGCCTCTTCCGCCGGACCCTAAGATGCGCTCATCCGAACCGCTATCAGGGGGTGCTGCTCGATGGACCTAATCGCTGAGTTGGACGCGGCCGGCAGGCGTTGGGACGTTCTTCGTCATCCGTTCTACGTAAGCTGGAGCGCGGGCGAGCTGACGCGCGCAGACCTCGCTTTCTACGCCGGGGAGTACCGGCACGCGGTGCTCGCGCTGGCCGGCGCCTCCGGGTCGGCGGCCGCGATGGCGACGCCCGAGCGGCGCGCTGAGCTCGCGGCGCACGCCGCGGAGGAGAGCAGTCATGTCGCGCTGTGGGACGCGTTCGCCGGAGCGCTCGATGCAGACCTCGACCGCGAGCCGCTGGCCAACACACGGCGCTGCGTGGAGACGTGGACCGCCGGTGACGATCTGCTCGACCATCTGGCGGTGCTCTACTCGATCGAGTCCGCCCAGCCGGCGATCTCGGCGACGAAGCTGCGCGGGCTGAGCGAGCACTACGGCATGGTGGACGCCGGCGCCGCGACGGCATACTTCGAACTGCACTCCGAGCGCGACCTCGAACACGCGAGGCAGGCCCGGGAAGCGATCGTGGAGCTGACGCCCGCAGGAGCCGAGCAGCGGCTGCTCGACCGCGCCGAAGAAGCGCTGAAGGGCAACTGGCTGCTGCTCGACGACGTTCACGCCCACACCGGGTAGTCCCGTAGCCGCGGGCTAGCGCAGCCCGGAGCGAGCTTTACAAATTGAACCCGTCGACCGCGCCGACGGACGTGGGCGTCTCGCGCCTACGCAGCCAGCCGAACAGGGAGCGACTTTGGCTGGTTTAGGAACGGCGACTCGACGACCGTCGGCGTGCCCGCCAGCTCCATCGCCGGGAAGCGCGCGAGCGTCTCCTCCAAGAGGACCTGGAGCTCCAGCCGAGCGAGAGCGGTGCCGAGGCAGAAGTGACGGCCGCCGGCGCCGAACGCCTGGTGCTCGGGGTTACGACGGACGTCGAAGCGATCTGGGTCCTCGTAGCGCGATTCGTCGCGATTGGAC
>DASZZG010000012.1:0-9487 GCA_035543355.1 Solirubrobacteraceae bacterium
GATGCCGTGGGGCGCGGGTGCCACCCGCCCGCGCGTAACGCCGCGCGCGCTGCTCAAGCCGGGCCGGCTCGACCTGCTCGCCGGAGCGCTGCGGGGCGATCCTCACGCGGCGCTACGCGCACGCCCTATTTGACATCGGGCTGCGGCCGGGCGCGAACGGCGGCGTGGGGAACCCCGAAGAGCTGGGCGATCGCGTTCTCACGCCCGACCGGCGAGCCCAGCCCGCGCGCAAGTTGCCGCAGCGGCGCGCGCGGGTGCGCGGCCCCCAGAGCGACCGTGTAGAGCGACGTCTGCTCGAGCACCTCGAAGCCGGCGCTCTCGACCATCCGGCGCAGGCCGGCGATGTTCGGCTGCCACCACCACGGGCGACCGAGCCCCTCGAGCCTCGCGAGCGGTCTGCGGCGGTGCAGCAACGACGCGAGCGCCTGCACGGTGTCGGCGATCACCGCCTCGCCGTCGCAGACCGACCGCAGCGCCGCGAGCGCGCCAACGGGGTCGCGTAGGTGCAGCAAGAGCGAGCCCATGAAGACGAAGTCGAAGCGTCCGAGGCGCTCCGGGCTGCACTCGTAGACCGAGCAGTCGACGCGCTTGACCGTCGAGCCGAGCGCCCGCTGCGCGATATCGAAGCCGCTGTCCGAGCCCTTGATCGTGGCGAGCACGGCGCGGCTGTCGGCCTGCGCCCCCGCCGGCCAGTCCCAGCGCTCGGGATCGTCGAGGTCGATCGCGACCACCTCGCCGGCGCCGCGACGCTCCATCTCGAAGGCCCAGAAGCCATCCCACGTGCCGACGTCCAAGCAGCGGCGCCCGGCGAGCGACGCAGGCAGCGGTACGCGCGCGAGCGCGCGCCGTGTGTCGAAGGCGCCGCGCGTGACCAGCCCGCCGCCGAGCTCGAGCGTGTGGTACCAGTGAACCTCGCCGATGCGCTGTGCCAGGTCGGCCTCCGCACCCGCCGGCGCGGGACTCCCGATAGGGACGTTCACGCTGTCGCCTCGAAGATCGTCACGCCGTCGCGTTCGAGCTCGTGCACTCGGTCGGCGTTGATCAGCAAGTCGACGTGACCGAGCACCTCGGAGAGCGTCAGGTAGGCCTGCGTCAGTGCGACCCTGCCCCACAGTGCCTGCGCGATCTCGTAGGCCGAGCGTGGCCGCTCAGCGATCAGCCCGTGGATCTTCTCGGCGCGCCGCCGGTGCATCTCGAAGCGCTGATCGATCAGCGCCACGTGGTCTTCGATCGGCTCACCGTGCCCGCCGAGGACGAGTCTTGCGGGCATCTCGCGGGTGCGCCGCAGCGAGTCGAGGTAGGTCACGAGCGCCTGCGGCCGACCGGGCCCGGCATCCGTGGGAGTCGCCGTCTCGCCGGCGTAGGGGAGGGGGCGTGAGATCAGCGGGTTCGACGAGATGTGCTTGAGCAGGTGATCGGCGCCGATCAGGATCTCGCGGCGCTCGTCCCAGAAGATCGTGTCCGAAGGGGAGTGCCCGGGGCGGTGCAGCACGCGCAGCGTGCGGTCGCGCAGGACGAGGTCGCCTCCGTCCGACAGCGGGCGTGTGACGGTGGCCCTCGCGCCGAGTGCGCGGAAGGCGCGCGAGACCGATCCCAGCGCGTCGGCCACGTCGCTCGATATCCCGTGGCGGCGCATCAGCGCTGCCGAGAAGGCGTCGTCGGCGTCCATCTCGGCGCCGTAGTTGTCAACCCACGGCACGAGTCGGTCGAGCGCCGCCACCTCTGCGCCCGAGCGGCGCGCGAGGATGTCGATCAGCCCGAGGTGGTCCATGTGCTGGTGCGAGATCACGAGCAGCCCGAGGTCCTCGATCCGGTGTGAGTGCGCGGCCAGCGCGCGCTCGAGCTCGTCGAGCGAAATCCCCGAGTTGGGGCCCGAGTCGATCAGGGTCAGGGGGTCGTCCTCGATCAGGTAGGCGTTCACTCGCCCGACCGCGAACGGCGTCGGGATCGGGAGGCAGTGGATTCCGGCCTCGGCGGCGCGGGCCAGTGCCGCGGCTCCCGCGCCATCGTCGGAGTCGCCTGCGGCGTTCACGCGCGGATCAGCTCCAGCAGCTCGTCGCGACGGCGCTCCATGTCCGCCCGCGAGCGCAACGACTCCAGGCACAGGCGCAGCAGCGGCTCGGTGTTGGAGGGGCGCACGTTGAAATGCCAGTCGTCGTAGTCGACCGAGATTCCGTCGAGGCGGTGCTGGCGCGCGTCGGCGTAGCGTTCGGCGATCTCGTCGATCTTCGCCTGCTGGTCCGAGACCTCGGTGTTGATCTCGCCCGAGATGAAGTAGTTGTCACGGTACGGCGCCAGCAGCTCGGACAGCGAGGAGCCCTCGAGCGAGAGCAGCTCGAGCACCAGCAGCGCCGGCAGCGTGCCCGAGTCGGCGCAGTAGAAGTCGCGGAAGTAGTAGTGGCCCGACACCTCGCCGCCGAAGATCGCTCGCTCGTCGCGCATGCGGGTCTTGAAGAAGGCGTGGCCGACGCGGTTCATCAGGGCGGTTCCGCCCGCGCGCGCCACCGTGTCGGCCACGGCGCGGCTGGCGCGGACGTCGTAGAGCACGCTCTGTCCGGGCTGCTTGCGCAGCAGCGACTCGGCCAGCAGCGCCGTGAGGAAGTCGCCGTCGACGAACTCGCCACGGTCGTCGATGAAGAAGCAGCGGTCGGCGTCGCCATCCCACGCGATGCCGAGATCGGCGCCCGTGGCGCGCACCTGCTCGACGATGAAACGACGATTCGCCTCCAGCATCGGGTTGGGCTCGTGATCGGGGAATTCGCCGTCGGGCTCCCAGTAGGTGGTGATCAGGTCGAGTCCGAGCCGTTCGAGCAGTGGGCCCACCATCGGCCCCGCCATCCCGTTGCCGCCATCCACCACGACGCGCAGCGGCCTGACGACGCTCGGGTCGATGAAGCCCAGCGCGCGCTTGTGGAACTCGTCATAGACGTCGATTCTCTCGATGCTGCCGCCGCCCGGCGCCGGGCCGAGCCCGGCCTCGATCGCGCGTCGCACGTCCTGGATGCCGGCGTCGCCGGAAAGCGCGATCGCTCCCTGCTTGACGAGCTTGGCGCCGGTGTAGGCCTTGGGGTTGTGCGATGCCGTGCACATCAGCCCGCCGTCGAGCTCGCGCGAGCCGACGAGGTAATAGAGCATCTCCGACCCGACCATTCCCGCGTCGATCACCGCCGCGCCCTCCGCCGTCAGACCGTCGGCGTAGCGTCCGGCCAGCTCGGGCGCCTGCAGGCGCATGTCGCGGCCGAGGCCGATTCGCAGCTCGTTTGTGGGCTTCTTCGCCAGTCCAGACAGCACGCGCGCAAAGCCGCGCGCGACGGCCTTGGCGACGTCGCCGTCGATCTGATCGCCATACAGGCCGCGGACGTCGTAGGCCTTGAAGATCTCTGCTGGGGCGAGGCTCACGGCGGGCAATCGTAAGGCCGTCGCCGTGCGTCGCAGTGGCCCGTCCGCCCGAAAGGTGCGCCTGCGGGGCTATTCTGGCGCGCGGTGAAGGTCCTCTGCGTCGGCAACCTGTACCCGCCGCATGACCGGCGCGGGGGCTACGAGCAGGTTTGGCGTGACGCCGTCGCGGCGCTGCGCTCCGCGGGCCATCGCGTGCGCGTGCTGGCAAGCGACCACCGTGCCGCCGACCGCCCGGTCGAGGAGGAGCCCGAAGTGTTTCGCGAGCTGCGGTGGTACTGGCGCGACCACCGCTTCCCCCGCATCGGCGTGCGCGATCGCGTGCGCCTCGAACGCGACAACGGTGCGGTGCTCGAACGTCACCTCGACGAGCTGCGCCCGGACGTGGTTGCCTGGTGGTCGATGGGGGGGATGTCGCTCTCGCTGATCGAGCGCGTGCGTCGCGCCGGGATAGGAGCGGTCTTCTTCGTCCACGACGATTGGCCGATCTACGGGCCGAAGGTCGATGCGTGGTGCCGCCTCGCGCGGCGCCGCCCGGGGCTGGCGGCGCTGATCGAGCGGCGCACGGCGATTCCCGCGCAGATCGATCTCAACGCCGCCGGGCGCTGGCTGTTCGTCTCGGAGGTCACGCGCGAGCGGGCGCGGCGCGAGGGCGGGCTCGTCGCGCTCGACTCCGGCGTCGCGCACTCGGGAGTGGACCGCGCCTTCCTCGAGCCCGCGCCGGAGCGCGAGTGGGGCTGGGAGCTGCTGTACGTGGGGCGCGTCGAGCCGCGAAAGGGAGTCGAGTTTGCCGTCGCGGCGCTCGCCGAGCTGCCCGACGAGGCGCGCCTCAGCGTGATCGGCGTCGGCGAGCCGGAATACCTCGAGTCGCTGCGCGCGCAGGCCGCGCGACTTGGCGTCGGGGAGCGCCTGACGCTCGCGGGAGGCGTCGACCGTGGCGCCCTGTACGGCGCCTACGCCGGCGCCGACGCGGTGCTCTTCCCGGTCCGCTGGGAGGAGCCGTGGGGATTGGTGCCGCTCGAGGCGATGGGCGTCGGGCGCCCGGTGGTGGCCTCGGGCAGGGGCGGCAGCTCGGAATATCTGCGCGATGACTCCAACTGCCTGCTGTTCGACGTCGACGATCCAGCGTCGCTCGCCGCCGCCCTGCGCCGGCTGGCGACCGAGCCCGCGTTGCGGGCGCGCCTGCGCAGTGCGGGCTACGAGACCGCCCAGCGCCATACGGCGGCTGCGTTCAACGACATGGTGGTGCGCGAACTGGAGGCGGCGACTTGAGCGAGAGCACGCGCACCGACGCCGCGCGCCGGGCGGTCGCCGAGAACCCCGGCTGGTATCACACGATCGAGCTGGCTCCCGGAGTGGTGACGCCCGGCGAGGTCGACCTGCGGCGCGCCGCGTCCGCCGTGCTCCCGCCCAGCTTGAGCGGTCAGCGGGCGCTCGACGTCGGCACGTTCGACGGTTTCTGGGCGTTCGAGCTCGAACGCCGAGGCGCCGAGACGGTGGCGATCGACGTCGACACGCTCGATCGGGCCGAGTGGCCGCCGCTGGCACGCCCGCTGCTCGAGCAGCGCACGCGCGAATGGGGGCTCGAGCTCGGTCTCGGGTTTCGTCTCGCCGCCGCGGCGCTGGGATCCAACGTCGAGCGCGTCACGTGCCCCGTCTACGAGCTCTCGCCCGAGCGCATCGGGGGTACTGTCGACATGATCTTCTCCGGGGCGATCCTGCTGCACCTGCGCGATCCGACGCGCGCGCTCGAGCGGATGCACGCGACGCTGCGTGACGGCGGGCGGCTGATCGTGCTCGAGCCGTTCTCGATGCGCGAGACGCTTCTGCACCCGCGCCGCCCGGTCGCTCACTTCGAGGCCACGTCGACGGACTTCAACTGGTGGCTGGCGAACGTCGCGGGGCTCAGGGCGATGTTGCGCGCAGCCGGGTTCGCCGACGTGCGCTCGCTTGGCTTTCACCGCCCCAAGGGCAGGGGAGTGCGCTACCCCCACGTCGGTCTTTGCGCGACTGCGCGCGGCGCGCTTTAGTCTGAGCCGATGGCCGATTCCCTTTCGCTCGTGAGCAGGCTGCGCGGGCGCGTGCGCGATCTTCCGCGCCAGGTGGCATACGGGCCCGGCGCTCGGCTGATGTCCGAACTGCGCAAGCGGCGCGTGATCCTCGTCCACCCGCACGCAACGATCCGCTTCGAGGGTCCCGTATATCTGGGCCCCGGCTTCTCGCTCTTCATCCCCGACCCCGGCGCCACGTTCATCGTCGGGCCGGGGGTCGACTTCCGCCGAGGCTTCCGCGCCGAGATCTCGCGCGGCGGCACGATCAGGATCGGCGCGGGCTGCGTCTTCAGCTACTACTCGCTGATCCAGTGCTCGACCTCGATCGAGATCGGCGACCGCGCGATGTTCGGGCAGTCGACGATGCTGGTCGACGGCAACCACCGCTTCCGCGACCTCGACCGGCCGATGGTCGAGCAGGGTTACGACTACAAGCCAATTCGGATCGAGGACGACGTAACGGTGATGACGAAGTGCACGCTTGTCGCCAACATCGGCACGCGCGCCGTCGTCGGCGCGCACTCCGTCGTCGTTCGCGACGTGCCTCCCTACTGCGTGGTGACGGGCGTCCCGGCGCGCGTCGTGGACTACTTCGGCCCGCCAGGAGAAGAGCCGGCGGAACTCGCTGAACGTCGCTCGGCGAGCTGAGAAGGCGCTCTCAGAGCACGACCGAGCGGTGGCGCAGCGAGCCGCGCACCATGCCGCCGAGCAGCGCGGCGTCGTAGATCACGGCCTCGGCTGCTCCGCGCACGCCGCCGCGCCCCCACGTGCGTGGACCGCGCAGCAGCGCGTAGGGGAGCGCCAGCGCAAGCGCGCCCGATCGGACCGGCGCCAACGCCAGTCCGATTGCGGCCGCGGCGACGGTGGCGTTGCGTCGCCGCAAGAACCATCGGCCCCACAGCAGCTCGCGACGCAACTCGGGGTAGCGGCGCACGATCTCGGCGGCGTTGCCGTTGCGCTGCGCGCGCGCCAGATGCCAGCGGAAGCCGGGGTAGGAGACCTCGTGGTAGACGACGGCGTCCGCGGCGAAGCCGGCTCGCCAACCTCCACGCAGCACCGCCCAGCCGGCGGCGGTGTCCTCCCAGTAGTGCCCGACCGTCTCGTCGAAACCGGCGGAGCCGAGCAGCGCATCGCGGCGGAAGAAGATGTTGGCGCTCTCGAAGTGTCCACTGGGCTCGTCGACGTGGAGCGTCGCCGGCCACGGACCGCCCGTTCCCGCACCGGGCAGCGTCCGCCCCTGGAGCACACCCAGCCCGGGGTCGCGTTCGAGCGCCGTCACGCCGGCGCCCAGCCAGCCGGGCGCCGGCTGGCAGTCGGAGTCGGTGAACGCGAGCAGGCGGCCGGCGGCGAGCCCTGCGCCCGCGTTGCGGAGGGCGCCGACCGTGCCTGAGAGGCGTTCCACGCGCACGGGGACGTTCGCTTGCGCCGCGCGGCTACGGCAGGCCTCGCCGGTGCCGTCGCTCGACTCGTTGTCGAGCACGAGGATCTCGTGGCCGGTAAAGTCCTGCGCGATCAGCGCCTCGAGGCAGCGCAGCATGCTCTCGCGGCGGTCCTTGACCGGGATGACCACGCTGACGATCGGGGTTGGCATGAGCGGTTGGGGTGGATCGCCACGGGACAATACGACTGCTGCGCAGACAATATTGCCGGATGGCGACCATCCCAACCTCGGGCCGAGAGACCGCACCGCCATCGGATCGGGTGGGCGTCGAAGGGCTTCGCGTGGCGTTTCTCAGCCCGGTGTTCTGGCCAGAGGTGCGGCGGGGCGCGGAGCGGTTCGTGCATCAGCTTGCCGCCGGTCTGGCAGAACGCGGCGCGTCCCCACGGCTGATCACGAGCCATCGCGGATGGCCGTCGCGCGGGGTGGAGGATGGCCTCGACGTGACGCGCAACTGGCGGCCGCCCGACGGCCGCTTGCGCCGGCGTTGCTTCGAGGATTACCTCACCCACGTGCCGCTGAGCTATCTCAGCCTGTTGCGCGGCGAGGACCACGTGGCGCACGCCGTCTATCCGACCGACGCACTGGCGGCGGCCCGCTGGTCGGCCCGCACCGGCGGGCCGTCGCTGCTGTCCTACATGGGGATACCCGATCGCCGCTGGCTCGCGCGGCGCAGGCTGCGCGCCGACCTGACGCTGCGCGCCGTAGCAGGGACGGGCGCGGTGGTCGCACTGAGCGAGGCTGCCGTCGAAGGGTTCTGGCGCTGGCTGGGAGTCGAGGCGCGGCTGATTCATCCGGGCGTCGACGTCTCCTCGTTCGCTCCAGGTGGCCAGCGTGCGCCGGCGCCGACAATCGTCTGCGCAGCCGATGCGGCCGAGCCGCGCAAGCGAGTCGCGCTGCTGGTGGAGGCATTCGCGCGGGTGCGCCGCGTCAGGCCGGACGCGCGACTGCTGCTCTCGCGTCCCCGCGACCCCGCCAGCGCCGCGGCGCTCGAGCGGGCCGGCGACGGACTCGAGACGGTCGATCTCGATGACCGCGTCGCGCTGCGAGACGCCTACCGCCAGGCGTGGGTCTCGGCGCTCCCGTCGCTCGGGGAGGCCTTCGGGCTCGTGCTCGTCGAGGCGCTGGCGTGCGGTACGCCGGTCGTCGCGACGAACGTCGACGGCATGCGCGAGATCGTCGATCGCGCGGAGGTCGGCCGCTTGTTCGACGGCGACCAGCCCGAGCCACTTGCGGACGCGCTGCTCGAGGCGTTCGAGTTGGCAGAGGACCCGAACACCGCCGTCGCCTGCCGCGCGCGCGCCAAGGACTTCTCGAGCGACCGCTGCACGGAGCGCTACGCGAGCCTCTACCGCGAGCTGCTCGGATGAGCCGCCGCGAGGTCTTCCCAGGCGTCGAGGAATGCCGCGCCGAGCTCGCGCGCGGCGCGTTCGCGCGCGCTGGCCCACGCGCGGGCGCCGACCCAGGGCAGTCCACGCGGCAGCAGCGGCTGCAGGCGGGCACTCAGTCCGCGGCCGCGCAGGCCCGGCAGCTCACGCGCGAAGCGGTTGTGGAAGTACGGCGGCAGCTCCGGGTAGCGCGTCACGAAAGCGCGCTCGGCGGCCGCGATCCGGCGTACGCGCCCGCGCCATTCGTCGAGACTGGGCGCCGACAGGTGCTCGGCCGTCGCAGGCGCGTTGTAGAGCAGGCGCAACCCGAGATCGGAGAGCCGGCGGCCGAGGTCGAGGTCCTCATAGCCGAAGGGGAAACGCTCGGCGTCGAATCCCCCGGCGCGCTCGAGCAGCTCGCGCTTGAGCGACACGTTGGCGGAGTACAGCTGCCACCACTTGGCCTCGGTCCCGTCGACTGCGCCGTAGTCGAACTGCACGCCCTCGTCGAGCCACTCCATCAGCGGCGTCGGTCGCAGCTCGCCCGCCCAGCGCACATGGCCAAGCACCGCCACCCGCGGCTCCGGGTGGCGCCGGTGCCAGGCGAGATGCTCGGCGATCAGCCGTTCTCCGGGCAGAACGTCGTCATCGAGGAAGAGCACGAGCGGGGCATTCGCCGCACGCCAGCCGGCGTTGCGCGCCGCCGACGCGCCGCTGCGGTCGCCGCGTGTCAACGTGGCCGGTCCCGGAGACGCGTACTCGGGAGCGAGCCGATCGAGCGCCACGATGATCTCGATCCGCGCGGCGGTATCGCCCTGGGCCAGGCGTTCGAGCACGCGGTCGAGCGGACGGCCCGGTCGCAAGCTGGGTATGACGACGGAGAGCTCCGGCACCACGGCGCGACGGTAGCAGCGTGACCTCCACCGCTTCCCCGGCCGCCACCGTCGCGATCGACCCCCAGCGCGAGCAGGCCGAGCTGCGTGCGTATCTCGGCGACGCCTACGACCACGACCGCCTTCAGCGCTACGAGCAGCAGCTCGAGCAGGAGCTCGACCGGCTCGGCGACGAGGGCGCGCTCTACCGCCACTCCGACGCCTACCTCTACAACCTCACCGCGTTCGCGATGACCGCGACCAAGCTGCCCTACCTGCGACGGCTCGCCGCGATCGTTCCATCGGGTGCCCTGGTGCTCGACTACGGCTGCGGTATCGGCAGCGACGGGCTCGGTCTGCTGG
>DASZZG010000013.1:0-5229 GCA_035543355.1 Solirubrobacteraceae bacterium
GCGGCCAGCTCGCGACCCAAGGCCTCCGGGTCCGCCGCCGGCCCCTGGAGGCGGTCGCGCAGCCACGCCGATCCGTCCGGCATGCCGACGTATGTCCGCAGCTCGAGCGAATCCGCGCCGGCCGCGCGGGCATGCGCTCCGACCGGCGTGTTGCAGGTTGCGCCGAGCTCGGCCACCAGCGCGCGCTCGGCGAGCAGGCAGCGGAAGCTGGGGGGATCGCTGAGCTGCGCGGCGGCGGCGCGCGCGCGGTCGTCGTCGGCGCGGCCCTCGAGCGCCAGCGCGCCCTGTCCCGCCGCCGGTACGAACTGCTCGCCGTCGAGGATCGCGTCGGCTTCGTCGGCGCGGCCCAGCCGCTCGAGCCCGGCGAGCGCCAGGATCGCCGCGTCGACCTCTCCAGCGGCCAACTTACGCAGGCGGGTGTCGACGTTGCCGCGCAGGTCGACCACTTCGACGTCGCCGCGCTGCGCGAGCACCAGCGACCGGCGGCGCAGGCTGGTCGTGCCGATCCGCGCGCCCGCCGCAAGGGCCGCGAGCGACGCCGCACCACAGATCGCGTCGCGCGCGTCGGCGCGTGCGGGCACGGCGAGGATCTCCAGGCCATTCCCCAGCTGCGCCGGCACGTCCTTGGCGGAGTGGACCGCGAGGTCGATCTGGCGCTTGACGAGCGCCTCCTCCAGCCCGTCCACCCAGCGCGACTTGTCGTCCGCGCCTGCGCTGCCATCGCCGCTCGTGGAGACGACCGTCAGCTCGATCCGCTCGCCCAGCCTGCTGCCCAGCTCGTCCGCGATCAGCTGCGCCTGGGCGAGCGCTAGCGCGCTGCCGCGCGTGCCGACCTTCACCGACCGTCGCGCCGACGCAACTCGCGCACTTCGGCCGCCGGGCGGTCGGCATCGTGCGCCGGGCGCGCCTCGTCGAGCGCAAACAGCTCGCGCAGGACTTCAAGGCGTGCATGGACGTGGTCGGAGCCGGCGCGCTTGAGCCGTAGCGTCGGTTCATGCAGCAGGCGATTGACGACGGCGCGGGCCACCGCCTCGACCCGCGCGAGGTCGCGCGGCGAGGCCTTCTCCCAGCGGCCGGCGTTCTCGCCCAGCACCTGCGTGACGATGTCCTCGCCGCGGCCGCGCAGCGCGCCGATCGTCGGCAGCACCTCGAGCGAGCCGAGCCAGCGCGCGAAACGCTCCAGCTCCTCGTCGATGATCCGCTCCGCCGGGCGCGCCTCGGCCTGACGTACCGAGCGGTTTCGCGCCACGACTGCCTGGAGGTCGTCGATGTCGTGCAGCGTCACTCCCGCGATCTCCGCGCACGCGGGGTCGATGTCGCGTGGCACCGCGATGTCGACGAACAGCAGCGGCCGGTCGGGCCGTCCCCGCATCACCACCTCGACCTCCTCGGCGCCGACGATCGCGTGCGGTGACGAGGTTCCCGAGACGACGATGTCGGCGCGGCCGAGCTCACGCGGCAACTCCTCGAAGCCGACCGAGCGGCCACCGAAGCGCTCCGCCAGCGCACGCGCGCGGTCGCGGCGGCGATTGGCGATAAACGTCGTGCGCGCGCCCTCCTCGGCGAGCGCGTGCGCGGTCAGCTCGGCGGTCTCGCCGGTTCCCAGCACGACGACGCCGAGGTCGTGCAGGTCACCGAGCGCTTCGCGCGCCAGCGCGACTGCGACCGAAGACACGCTCAGCCGGCTGGCCGAGATGCCCGTCTCCGAGCGTACGCGCTTGCCGGTGGCGAGCGCGGCGGCGAACAGCTTGTTCGTCAACGGTCCCGTGCTACCGGCCTCGCGCGCGCTCTCATACGCGCGCTTGACCTGTCCCTGCACTTCCGCCTCGCCGACGATCATCGATTCCAACCCGGCGGTCACGCGGTAGAGGTGCGCCGCCGCGTCGCAGTTGCGTAGCGCGTAGACGGCTTCGCTCGCGAGCTCGGTTGGGCGGATGCCGGCAAGCCGCGCGAGTGCCGCCAGGCCGACGCTCTCCGCCTGGACGCCGTCGGGGCCGACGAGGTAGAGCTCCGTGCGGTTGCAGGTCGAGATCGCGACGGCTTCGTCGATCCCTTCCTCCGCCAGCAACTCGGCGCCGAACTCCGACGCGCGGCCCTCGGTGAGAGCGAGCCGCTCGCGCAGCTCGATCGGCGCGGTCTTGTGCGAGACCCCGAGTGCGATCAGTTCGTCGCTCATCGGCCGCCCTCGCCTCCGGTCGCGGCGGCCCGCTCGGACGCCGGGGCGCCCGTCAGATCATCTAGCTCGGACAGCTCGCGCTCGATCCGTTGCAGCTTGCCCGCCATGATCGCGACGTAGATCAGGATCAGCGCCACGAACACGACGTACGCGCCCGCGACGTAGGGGCCGGCGTCGTGCAGTGGCAACGCAGGAGACATCTCAGCTCGACGATCTTGCGGGCAGGGTGATCGTCGGAGCGGCTGACCGCCCCGCGGGGCGCGCCGGCGCGTCGTCGGGCGCGAGCTTGCGTCGCAGCGCGCGCAGTCGCCCGACAGCGTGCTTCGACGCCATCTCGTACTTCCACAGCGTCACGAACAGCAGCGCCATGCCGGCGAGCGAGACGAGGAACGTGAGCCGCATCGAACCCGGCAGCTGCCCGCCCGTGGTCGAGAGCACGCGCGGATGGGTGTACGCCTGGGCGAGTCGGACGGCGAGGAAGTTCAGCGGGATGAACGCGCCCGCGATGATCGCGAAGACCGACGCGTAGCGGGCCTGTCGCTCGGGATCGTCGATCGAGAAGCGCAACGGCGTGTAGGTCGCATACAGCAGGAACACGATCAGGAAGGACACCAGCGTCGGCTCGTTCCAGACCCACCAGTGACCCCATGCCGCGCGCGCCCAGATCGCTCCGGTGATCAAGACTCCGAGGCCGAGGATGACCGAGATGTGGATCGCGACGTATGCCCGCAGGTCCCAGCGCCGGTCGCCGCTGCGCAGGTGCGCGATCGCCATCAGGGCCGCCGCCACCCAGCCCCCCATCGCGACGATCGCCATCGGCACGTGGACGTAGAAGATCTTCTGCACGAAGCCCTGGTCGGCGTCCAGCGGGGCATAGAAGAACACGAGGGTGAACGCCGTTGTGAGCGTCAGCGCGGTAGCGAGCGAGATCGCGCGCAGTCCCTTCCCGTACATCCGCTCAATCCTCCAATAGGAAGTCGAAGAGTGCGTACGCGAGCAAAGCGAACACTGCATCATAGAGCGCCAGCACCACCAGCCACTTGCCTGCAGGCCCCTGTGCGTGGGCTGCCAGCAGCGGCGCGGTGGCCCGCGTCGCGGCGATCGTCGCCGGGACGAGCAGCGGCAACGCGACGAGCGGGACGATCAGGTCGCGCGCGCGCGTCTGGATCGCCAGCGCGGACGCGAGCGTTCCGATCGCCGCCACGCCGAGATCGACGAGCGCGATCACGCCGATCAGCGTCGCGATCGTGCCCGCTCCCGGGGCGGGGCCGAGCAGCAGCAGGACGAATGCCGGTACCGCCACCAGCTCGACGATCGCCAGGTAGCTGAGCAGTGCCGCCGCCTTGGCGAGGAACATCGCGGAGCGGTCGACCGGCGCGAGCAGGAAGCCGTCGAAGCCGCCCTGCTCGCGTTCGGCGACGAACAGCCGATTGACGCCGAGGATCGCCGCGAACAGCAGCGTTACCCAGAGCACGCCCGCGGCGAGGTCTCCCTCGAGGCTCGAGCGGTTCAGCCCGAAGTGGAAGAGGATGAACGTGGTGAGCGAGAACAGGCACATCGCCGGCACCGATTCGCGCGCGCGCAGCTCGAGCAGGAGGTCCTTGCGAACGAGCGCCGAGACGGTAGCCCTCATGCGTACAGCTCTTTGATACGGGCGGGGTCGAGCTCGCTTGCGGCCGACTGAAAGACGCTGCTGCCGGCGCGCAGGCCGAGCGCGTGGTCGGCCTCGGCGAGCCCTCCGGCGGGGTCGTGCGAGGCGAGCACGCGGGTGCGGGGCTCGCCGTTGGAGCGTTTGGCCGTGCGTCCGATCAGCGGCTCCACGAGCTCGGCGGCGGCGGGGTCGAGGTGCGAGCGCGGCTCGTCGAGCAGCAGCAGCTCGGGGTCGTGGAGCACCGCGCGACAGACGGCCACGCGCTGCACCATCCCGCGCGAGAGCGTGCGCAGCGGCTCGTCGGCGCGGCGATGCACGCCGACCGTCTCGAGCAGGTCCTCGACGCGCTGGGGAGCGGTTCGGTGAAGCCTCGCGTGGTAGCGCAGGTTCTCGCGCGCCGTCAGATCGAGATAGAGCAGCGGGTCGTGTCCGAGCAGGCCGAGCTTCCCGCGCACGGCCCAGCCGTCGCGCGGGAGGCTGTAGCCGAGCACGCGGGCGCTGCCCTCGTGCGGGCGCAGCAGCGTTGCGAGCACGCGCAGCAGCGTTGACTTGCCGGCGCCGTTGGGACCGAACACGGCGAGCGAGCGGCCCGTCTCCAGAGTGAGTGAGAGCTTCGCCAATGCCGCGCGCTCGCCGTAGCGGCGCGTCAGCCCGTCGAGCTCAATGGCCGGCGTCGTCGCCACCGGGAGGTGCGTCACCGCGCTGGAGGGTGGAGACCACGTGGCCCAGGGTCGGCGCGAGCACGCCGAACAGCTGGTCGATCGCCTTCGGGTTTCCGGGCAGGTTGACGATCAACGTGCGTCCGGCGATGCCGGACACGCCGCGCGTGAGGATCCCCATCGGCGTGTGGCGCAGCGATTCCGCGCGCAGCGCCTCGGCGAACCCGGGAGCGTCGCGCTCGATCACCGCGCGGGTCGCCTCGGGGGTGACGTCGTCGGGTGTCAGCCCTGTGCCGCCGGTCGTGAAGATCAGCGCGCAGCCGTCGGCGACGTAGTGGCGCAGGCGCTCCTCGATCAGCGATTGGTCGTCGGGGATCACCTCCAGCGTTCGGACGTCGGCGCCCGCCTCGTCGGCGAGCGAGGCCAGCAGCGGCCCCGACTCGTCCACGGCGCGCCCCTGCGCCACCGAGGTGGAGATCGTAAGCACGACGGTGCGCACGCGCGCAGACTAGTGGGCTGCCCGCGAGACGACCGGCTATTCGCGCTGGAAGTCCTGCTTGCCGCCGGTCTTGCTCAGCAGCGCGACATCGACTATCTCGACGCCCCGCTCGACGCCCTTGACCATGTCGTAGACGGTCAGCGCGGCGACCGCGGCGGCGGTCATCGCCTCCATCTCGACGCCGGTGCGCGCCGTCGTGCGCGCCTCGGCGGTCAACGTGATCAGCCCGGCGTCGGCGTTGAGC
>DASZZG010000014.1:0-5971 GCA_035543355.1 Solirubrobacteraceae bacterium
TCAAAGCCATACAGCAACACCGGCCTCTGACCCCAGGTCTCGGGCGCCGCCGCGAGCGCAGCGACCGTGGCCGAGCCATGCAGCTCGTCGTCACGGCGCCCGATCGCCGCGAGCGCCCGTCGGTAAGCGTCCCAGAGCCCACACAGGTCCGTGGCGTAGCGTCGCCGGTCGGGCGCTCCGCGCGCCCACGAGGCGAGTGCCCGCTTCAGCTGCGGCGGGTCAACCAACGCCCGCTGGAGCTCGGCGATCAGCGTCAGCAGCGCGCGGCGGAAGCCGGGCGACCCGGCGGCCTCGTCGAGCGATTCCAGCTGCGCGTCGGAGATCACCCGCGCGAGCAGCCGCTCGCGCCCGAGCGGCCCGAGTGGCGCCGGCGGACGCGACCCTTCGTCCAAGCGATCGACGATCGTGCGCATCAGACCGCCGAAGGTGGTGACGGCGCCGCCGAAGATCGCTCCGCGAGCCGCCAGCTCACGCTGGTAGTGCTCGACATCGTCGACTCGGGGCACGACCAGCAGGGGATCCTGATCGAGGGACGCGACGAAGCGCCTCAGAACCTCTCCCGCCTTGGCGGAGTTTGCGGGTCCCGTGATCAGTGTGAGCGGCATTGGGAACTACCTTTGCGCGCGCAGTGGACGGCAGCGCGCGCCGGACGGCAGTTCAGGCGGCGGCCGGAGGGGCCGCAGCCGTGCGCTCGGCCGCCGCCTCTTCGGTCTCGGCCTCGGGCGCCGCCTTGGCTCCCTCGCGCGCCCACGCTTCGTCGAACTCGACGCGCCACTTTCCGTCCTCGGACTGCTGCAGCGCGAGCCGCGCGCGGAAGGTTCGCCCGGCGCGGCTCTTGAACCCCGTCACCTGCTTGGCCGTGCGCCCGTTGGCGATCAGCTCCTTGGCCACGGCGACCGGCAGCTGCTTGCCCGCCTTGCCCTTCCAGATGACAAAGCCACAGCCCGGATCCTCGCGCGACCAGCAGGAGTAGCCCTTGCGGTTTTCGACTATGTCGTGCCCGCAGATCGGGCAGGCGCCGAGATTGGCCCGCGGGATGTGCACGTTGGCGAGCTTGGCGTCGAGATCCTCGACCGTCTCCTTGGCGAACTTCGCGATGTCGCCCATGAAGCGCTCGCGCGAATCGCCGCCGTGCTCGATCTTGGCCAGGCGCCCCTCCCAGTCGCCCGTCAACCCGGGCGACGTGAGCGGGTGGCTGTCGAGCAGGCGGATCACGTTCAGGCCCTTCTCGGTGCAAACGTGAGCGCGACCCTCGCGCTCGACGTAGCCGACGTCGATCAGCCGCTCGATGATCGCCGCGCGCGTAGCGGGAGTGCCAATCCCCGAGTCCTTCATCGCCTCGCGCAGCTCCTCCTCGTCGACCAGCTTGCCCGCGGTCTCCATCGCGGCGAGCAGCGAGGCGTCGGAGTAACGGCGCGGCGGCTTGGTCTCCTTGCTCTGTGAGGAGACCTCGTTGACGCGCGCCTTCTCACCCTGCTCGACCTTCGGCAGCTGCTGCTCGCGCCCAGCGTCATCGTCGTCTGCGCGCTGGTCGCCCTCGACCTGCTCGCCGTAGACGCCGCGCCAGCCTGCCTCGAGCAGCACCTTGCCGCGAGTGCGAAAGACGTGCTCGGAGACGGTCGTCTCGAGACGCGTGTTCTCGAACACCGCCTCGGGGTGAAAGACGGCGAGATAGCGACGCGCCACGAGGTCGTAGATCCGCCGATCGTCCGCGCCCATCCGCTCGAGGTCGTGCTCGGAGCGCGTCGGGATGATCGCGTGATGGTCTGTGACCTTGGCGTCGTTGACGACGCGCGCCAGCGGCAGCACGTCGAGCGAGTTGACATAGCGCGCGCCGGCCGCGTACTCGGAGCGGCGTCCGACGAACTCTGCGATCGGCTTGAGCTCGCCGACCATGTCGCCCGTGATGAAGCGCGAGTTGGTACGCGGGTAGGTGAGGGCCTTGTGCTCCTCGTACAGGCGCTGGGCGGCGCCGAGCGTGCGCCGCGCGGAGAAGCCCATCCGCGTGTTGGCGTCGCGCTGGAGCGAGGTCAGGTCGTACAGCAGCGGCGGGCGCTCCTTCTTCGTCGTCCGTTCGAGCTTGGTGATCGTGCCCTCGGCGCCGGCACACTCGGCGACGATCGCTTCGGCTTGCTCAGCGGTCTTGATGCGCGGGTTGGCGCCGGCGTGGTACCGGCCCTCGTAACGGCGCTCGCCCGATGCCTCGAACAGCGCGTCCACGACCCAGTACGGCTCCGGCTTGAACGCTCGGATCTCCTCCTCGCGGCGCGCGAGGATCGCCAGCGTGGGCGTCTGCACCCGGCCGAGCGAGACCGCGCCGTCGAACGACGAGCGCAGCCGGATCGTCGCCGCCCGGGTGGCGTTCATCCCCACAATCCAGTCGGCTTCCGAGCGCGAGCGCGCGGCCGCCTCGAGCGACGCCAGCTCGTCGCCGGGGCGCAGCGAGTCGAACGCCGCACGGATCGCCTGGGTGGTCATCGACGAGAGCCAGAGCCGCCGCACGGGCAGCTTCGACCCGGCCTTCTCATACGTGTAGGCAAAGATCAGCTCGCCCTCGCGGCCGGCGTCGCAGGCGTTTATGACCTCGTCGAGATCGTCGCGGTTGAGCT
This sequence comes from Solirubrobacteraceae bacterium, assembly GCA_035543355.1. Lineage (GTDB taxonomy): Bacteria > Actinomycetota > Thermoleophilia > Solirubrobacterales > Solirubrobacteraceae > DASZZG01. Next base: position 2,610 of record DASZZG010000014.1, read on the forward strand.
GACGCTTGATCACCGACATCTGCTTGCGCGAGCGCTCGTCACGCACGACCAGCTTGAAGCGGTCGGGCACGATCGGCAGGTCCGCCATCCGCCAGCGCTTGTACTTCTCGTCGTACTCGTCGGGCTCGGCGAGCTGCACGAGATGGCCGACCGCCCACGTGACGACGTGCGAAGGGCTCTCGAGGAATCCCTCGTGCTTGGCGAAGGCGCCCGGCAGCACCCGCGCCAGGTCGCGTCCCACGGAAGGCTTCTCGGCTATGACCAGTTGCTTGCCCATCCGCGCGGAGGGTAGCGGTAGGGGTCTGGGAGGTTGCACGGCTCAGCGCGCGCAGGGCCCTGTGCCGACCGCTCGACCGGCGCTTGAAAGCGCGTCTCTGACGACTGCGTCAGGAACGGCGTAGCCGCCACCCCGGCCAACGAGCGAAGCGAAGACCGTCCCCACGACGGCGCCCGAGGAGTCGATCAGGGGCCCGCCCGAATTGCCTTCACGCACTCGGCCGCGCAAGGTCAGGATCAAGCGCTGCACGGGTCCGCGGCCGTAGGCATCTTGCGACTCAACGACCGCGGTCTGGCCCAAGCGAGCCGGTCGCGCGTTGAACGGGCCGTTGAGCGGGTAGCCGACGATTGCGGCGGCATCGCCAACCGTGGCGCTGCCCGCAAGCGCCAGCGGCGGGCGGTTCAGGCCGCCCACCCTCAGCAGCGCGATGTCGTTGCGCGGGTCGAACCAGATCGCGTGAGCGCGCAGCCCCGGTGGCGCGCCGTCCACCTGCACCACGGTGTCGCTCTCCCCCGCGACGACGTGGGCGTTGGTCACGACGATCCCCCTCCCCGCCACCCAACCGGAGCCCTCGACCCCCAGGCCGCACGCGGTCCCGAGCACTCGCACTACGCTGCCGCGCGCTCGGGCGACAGCGGACGTGTGCAGGATCGCGCCGCTCGGCGGCGCCACGGCGGGCGGCGAGCCGGGGAAGGCCGGCAGCGGATCAAAACGCGCGAGCGCATGCAGGATCGATGCGGCGGGCAGCAGCTGATTGAGCTGGCGCAGTACGAACGATCGCTGGATGTCGTGGCGCAGCGAGCGCGCGCCCGGCGTCTGCAGCGCGACGGCTCCCGCGATCCAGACGAGCCCCAGCGCGAGACAGGCGGTCAGCAGCGCGCCGAGCGCGCCGTCGAGCGCGCGCAGCCCAGGCACGCGCAAGCGCCTGCGCAGCGACAGCCCGACGGCCTCGAGGCCGCCGGCGAGAATGCCTCCGGCGAGCAGTGCACCCGCGAGCCCGAACGCCGGCGCGTACGGCGACGCGGCGCCCCTGGGCAGCAGCAGCGGCGCGAGGCGCGTACCCGCGAACGCCCCGGCGATGAAGCCGATCAGCGACAGCGCACCGGTGATCAACCCCTGCACGTAGCCGTAGCAGGCGAGCAGCAGCGTGAAAGCGATGATCATCCAGTCCAGCGCGGTCATGCGAGGCGCAATCGCGGCCGCGCGCCGTCCGGGGATCGGGGTAATGCGGTCACTACTGTGCACGCCAACATGTCAGCCGCGGATACGCCACAAGCGTCTCAGAAGTCACCGCGCGGCAAGTCTGCCAGGGCGCCGAATCGCCGCCGCGATTCGCATCCGCGCGGTGAGCTGGCGCGCCGCCGGCTGCTCGCCGGGGCGTTGCTGGTCGTGTTGGTGACAGCCGGCGTGGTGCTCCTGATCGCGGGCGGCAACTCGTCCGAGCGCGCGCTGGCACGCCGCTTCGTCGACGCGTGGCAGCGCGGCGACTACCGCGCGATGTATGCGCTGGTATCCGATTCGACCCGCCAGGGGGTTCCCCTGGGCAGCTTCCGCAAGACCTACCGCGACGCCGCGAACACGGCCACGCTGATCAGGCATGGAATCGTCGCCGGGCGGCCGGGCCGGCTCTCGGGCCACGCGATCACGGTCGATGTGCGCGCGAGCACACGGATCTTCGGCGTCGTCAGCGGTCGCGTCCGGCTGGCCTTCGTCGGCAGCGACAGCCACACGCGCATCGCGTGGAGCCCCGAGATGGCCTTCCCCGGCCTCACTCAGGGGCAGCCATTGACGCGCACGACCCGGCTTCCGCCGCGCGCGGCGATCCTCGCACGTGACGGAACGGCGCTCGCGTCCGGCCCCTTGCGCGGCTCGCCGCTGGGCGCGTCCGCGCTGCCCGCGGTCGGGATGCTCGGCAAGCCACCGGCAAAGCGCCTGCGGGCGCTGCGCGCGGCAGGCTACCCCGCCGGCGCCCGCGTCGGTGAGACCGGCATCGAGGGGGCGCTCGAGGCCCGGCTGGCCGGCCGGCCGGGCGGCGAGCTGCTCGCCGGCCAGCGCGTGCTCGCCAGCTCGCGGCCGCAAGCGGCGCCACCGCTGCGCACCACGATCGACCCGCGGGTCCAGCGGGCGGCGGTCGTCGCGATCGGCAGCCGCCTCGGTGGCGTGGTGGCGCTCAACCCGCGTAACGGCCAGGTGCTCGCGGTCGCCGGGATCGGCACGTCGGAGCGCCAGCCGCCGGGATCGACCTTCAAGATGGTAACGTTGACCGGCGTGCTCGAAGCGCGACTCGCGACGCCGCGCACGAAGTTCCCGGTCCAGACGGAAGCCAAGATCGAGGGCGTGTCGCTGCAGAACGCCAACGGCGAGTCGTGTGGCGGGACGCTCGCCGAATCGTTCGCCCAATCGTGCAACTCGGTATTCGCTCCGCTCGGCGTGAAGCTCGGCGCAAAACGGCTCGTCGAGGTCGCGCAGCGCTTCGGCTTCAACCGCGCGCCCGGATTGCCGGGAGCGGCGACTTCGACGGTTCCGCCGAAGATCCCCGACGCTCTCGCCGTCGGGTCATCGGCGATCGGGCAGTACCAGGTCGACGCCACGGCGCTGCAGATGGCCGTCGTCGCCGCGACGATCGCCAACGCAGGGCAGCGCCCCACTCCGACGTTCTCGCTCCAAGGCTCACCGCAGCTCGCGCGTGCGACCGATCCGCGTACCGCGAGGACCGTGCGCGAGCTGATGGTGGGAGTTGTGCGTCACGGCACGGGCACGCCGGCGGCGATTGGGGGCATCGTGGTCGCCGGCAAGACCGGCACCGCCGAGCTCACGTCGACGAACCCCAACAGCAAGAACAGCACGAAGCCCGATCCGATGAACACGGACGCCTGGTTCGCGGCCTTCGCGCCGGCGCGAAAGCCCCGGATCGCGATGGCGATCGTGCTGGTGAAGGCGGGCGCCGGCAAGCAAACCGCCGCCCCGGCGGCCCGCAGCGTGCTCGTCGCCGGGCTCAGGGCCCGTCACTAAGAGCCGCTCTGAGCGCGGCTGCGTGGATGCCGGGAGCCGCACGCGAGCGCAGCAATACTGGTGGTATTGCGAG
>DASZZG010000015.1:0-11900 GCA_035543355.1 Solirubrobacteraceae bacterium
GATTGAGAGCTGGGCGCCGTCCGGCGAGCTGACAGACGCGACCGGAGCGTTGGCGCCGCGGATCACCGGCGAGAGCTCGTAGCCCATCGTCAAGCCCTGGAACGGGTTGTCGGGCGAGCCCGCCGTATCGAGGTAGCGCCCAAGCCAGCCCGTCGCGTCGTTGGGCGTGATCAGCCCGCTCTCCCAGAAGTGGCGCGAGTGGAAGTGCGAGAGGTCGGGGTTGTAGTAGTCGATCCCCGGCAGCAGGCCGATCCTGCCCTTCGCGAACAGTCCGGCGACGCCGTTGCCGGCGCCGGCCGTCAGCGCGGGATGGATGCCGAGGTTGGTGCCGGGCAGCTGGGGCGGATTGTCGATCTTGAGCGTTGGGCGCAGGCCCGCGTAGGCCGCGTACTGGTCGAGCGGAACGAGCGTGTTGAGCAGGTCGCAGCCGCCGGGCATGAAGACGCTGACGAGCACCGGCGCGTTCGGGGCCGCCGCGGCGTCCGCCTCGGCGGCCTCGAATGCGCCGGCGAGCGACAGCGCCTTCGAGCCGTACACGGCAAGCCCGGCCCCGAGCCCCCAGCCGACGAGCTGGCGGCGGGTAACACCCCCGTCGAGGAAGCGCCGGCGGTGGGCCTCGCTCGTGCGGTGGAAGTCGTCGCAGGCTCTGCTGGGGTCGTTCGCGGACATGGCTCAGTGAAGCTGGCCGTCGGGGTTGGAGACGAGCAGGTGGCGCAGCGCGCGCTGGCTCTGATCGGCGCGCTGCTGGCGGGTGTCGGAGTCGCCGGCGTCGACGCCCGCGAAGAAAGCGGCCGCCATGTCGGCCAGCGCGCCGCCCGTCTCGCGCGAGAGCCACGGCTCGCCGACGGCCTGGCGCGCGATGCCCAGCGCGTCTGCGGGCGAGAGGCTCGGGGAGGTCGAGCCGTCGGCAACCGACGCCGGCCCGTCTTCGATCAGCGAGCCGGCGGCCTCGAAGCGCGCCCGCATCGTGTTCGTCGACATCCATGCGGGGCCCCACTCCCAGCCGGCGACGTTCGGCGGATTGAAGGGGCGTTGCCCCATCGCGGAGAGCCGGTCGGCCCAGTCGGAGCGGTCGATCCCGCGGCCGGCCGTACGCAGCGCGCCTGCGACGTAGACGATCGGCGCTTTGACCATGTCGGGCGCATCGAGGTTCGCGTACAGCGCGGGATGGCCGAGGATCGCCTTGAGCACCGGCTTGAGCTCGAGCCGCGAGCGCCGGTAGACGCGCGCGAGCGCATTCTGCGTCGCCGGGCTGATCGGCTCGGTGACGAAGTAGCGCCACAGCTTGGCGACCAGGAAGCCCGGGTGCTGAGGCCGGCGGACGACGAGGTCGAGCACCCCCTTGTAGTCGAAACGCCCACTGCGTCCGAAGATCTGCTTCGCGCCTGCGTCGTGCGAGCCCGGGTCATAGCTGACTCCGACGAGCGTGTCGCCACTGTTGACCGAGCGAAAGCCGGTCAGCGCACGCGCGGCCTCGCGGATGTCCTGCTCGGTGTAGCCGGAGCCCATCGTGAACAGCTCCATCAGCTCGCGCGCATAGTTCTCGTTCGGCGCCGCCTTGTCGGAATCCGAAAGCGACAGGAACGCCTGCATCGCGGGGTCCTTCGTAACCGCCTCCAGCAGGCGGCGAAAGTTCCCCAGCGCGTACTTGCGGAAGGTGTAGTTCTGCCGCAGCATCAGCGGCGGGTCCTGGTCGTTGGTGGCGAAGTGGTTGTGCCAGAACAGCGTCATCTTTTCCACCAGCGGTCGCTGCGTCCGAATCATCTGGTCCAGCCACCAAAGGACGTCGTGGCCGTACTCGTTGACCGGGTCCAGCGCCTTGCCGTCCACCCGGGGCTCGGGACCGACCAGCCTGGGGCCCCGGCCGCCGTCGAGCAGCCAGGCGATCGTGGCGCCCTTGCCGCGCGCCGTCCACGTGCTCACCTCGGCGCGCGTGGCGCCAAACCCGGCACGCCAGAACAGGCGCCGGACGTGTGCGTCGGTCCAGGTTCCGCGTTTCGCGATTGCTCGGGAGCGATCCGCCATGCTGCTAGCGCATCGACAAGCGCTGTGTGGGGCTTAAGTTAGGCGCGAGGAGGGTACGACGAGCGCCTGGTGCCGCTGGGGCGATGATCTCGGATAACGGGAGCGACGGGACTCGAACCCGCGGCCTCCGGCGTGACAGGCCGGCGCTCTAACCAACTGAGCTACGCCCCCAACGGGCGGTCCAGTATAGGTGGCGGACCCTCAGCGCCCTGCCCGTTTTTTGCGGCGTCCGACTACGCTTGCCGCGCGATGTCCGCCACGATCCCGCCGCCGCCGACGTCCAACCCGCTGCGGCGCATCGCGACGGACCTGCGAACCGAACGGCGAAGTGGGCGGGCCGGGCGCCGGCTGCCACCCGGGCCGACCAACTTCTCCGTGTCGCGCACGCGCGCGTTCGCGCGCGATCCGCTTCAGCCGCTGCTGGATTGCTACGCGCAGTATGGGCCTACCTTCACGGTCCGGATCCTGCACCAGGCCAGCGTCTTCATGCTCGGCCCCGCAGCCAACCACTACATCACGCTGTCGCATCCCGAGAAGTTCCACTACCGCGAGGGCTCGATGGGCGATCTGATGCCGCTGCTCGGCGACGGTTTGCTCACTCTCGACGGTCCACCGTGGCGCCGCCACCGGCGGATCGTGCTGCCGGCGTTCCACCACGAGCGGCTTGCGGGGATGGCCGACACGATGGCCGCGGAGAGTGAACAGGCGCTGACCGGTTGGCGCGAGGGCGAGCGGCTCGACTTCTACGCCTGGGCGAGGAGGCTGTCGCTGCGGGTCGCGATGCGCGCGCTGTTCGGGCTCGACCCCGACGCCAGCTCGCGCGGTGTCGACATCGCGGCGGAGTTCGAGCGCGCGCTCTCGTTCTACGGTCGCGACTACTTCATCCAGGCGCTGCGCGGGCCGGGCACCCCGTGGGCGCGGATGCAAGCCGCGCGCCGCCGCCTCGACCGCGTCCTGCTGGGTGAGATCGCGCGCCGGCGCGGCAGCGACGAGGGCGGCGGGGACATCCTCTCGATGCTGCTGCAAGCGCGCGACGAGGACGATTCGGCGCTCTCGGATGGACAGGTGCGCGACGAGATGATGACGCTGCTGTTCGCCGGCCACGACACGACCACGTCAACCGTCTCGTTCATGTTCTACGAGCTGGCCCGTCATCCCGACGTCGCGGCGAGGCTGGTCGAGGAGCAGGATCGGGTGCTTGCGGGCCGTGCGCCGACGGCGGCCGAGCTGATGGACGCCTTGCCACAGCTCGACATGGTCGTGGACGAGGTCCTGCGGCTCTATCCGCCGGCTTGGATCGGCCCGCGCCGGGCGGTCGAGGAGTTCGAGTTCGAGGGACACACCGTTCCCGCCCGCACGATGGTCAACTACTGCTCCTGGGCGAGCCATCGCCTGCCCGATGTCTTCGCCGACCCCGAGGCCTTCGTGCCCGAGCGCTTCTCCCCCGAGAACCGCGCGCAACTGCCGAAGGGCGCCTACGTACCGTTCGGCGGCGGTTCACGAACCTGCGTCGGAATGCGCTTCGGCCAGCTCGAAGTCAAGGTGATCGCGACGGCGGTGCTCCAGCGCCATCGGCTCGGGCTCGAGCCCGGCTACGACCTGAGCATCCGCCAGATGCCGACGCTCTCGCCTCGCCACGGTCTGCCGGTCATCGTGCGGCCGCGCGCGTAGTCGGCATCAACAGAAGTCTCGCGACGCGCGCTGGCCGTTGCTTCCGAGCCCGGCCTCACTGAGTCACACGGCTGTTGCGCCATCCGCTGAGCAGACCGAGGTTGGAGACGATGAACGGCACCACGAAGTTCAGCGTGCAGCGGATCCAGGTCACAGCGGTGAGGTGCCCGCCAAACAGGGCGCCGGACTGATTGATCAGGGTGAGGATGACGCCAACGACGAGCGCGATGCGGACCGTGCGCCTCAGGTTCTCACGGCGACCACAGTAGGCGAGCGCCGCCCGGGCTCCAGGCGTACCCATCACCGCATCGGCATCGTCGGGGTATGCATCGTGGGCGCACGCCGCATCGGCATGGACGGGGGATGCCTCGTGGGCATACGGCGCATCCCCGGCATTCCGTGCCCGTGCATCATCGACCTCGCGCGCGCTGCGGCCGGCGAGGTCGGCAGCGTCAGACCCGGAACCTGCCGCGGCGCCAGCGCGACGCCAAGTCCCAGGAGGAGCAGCGCGGTCGCCACCGAGCGGTTGGCGAGCGTCTTTGAGGGCAGCAGTTTTTCGCCGGCGATCATCGCCGCGACGACGATCATCCAGGGCACGCTCATGACTCCGAGCGCGAACAGCGCTGCCATCAGCGCCCAACAGCAACCTACGCACCAGGCGCCATGGATCGTGCCCATTCGAAGGGCGCCGAGCGGGCCCTCGCGCCAGTGCTCGAGCACGAAGTCGAGCGGCCCGCGGCAGCGTTGCAGGCAGGCATCCTTGGCCGGTGTGAGCTGGTAGATCGCTGCCGCGACGAGCACACCAGAGGCGACGTAGCGGCCGTCGTGGCTCCAGCTGAACGTCCCGATGGACAGCGACCGCACCCAGCTGAAGGCGGCATAGGCGGCAAGGCCGAAGAGGGTCCACGAAACGAGGTAGCCGGCCACGAACAGGCTCGTCGAGACGCTCCCCTCGAGTGCGCCCCGCGCGCGCCGGCGGCGCTGCACCGAGGCGAAGACAAGCACCATCGGCACGATCGAGGGAAACATCATCGCGGCCATCATCACCACCCAAGAGAGCGTGTAAAAGCCCAGCGCGCCGGGGTCCGTGCCCGGACCCGCGTCCATCCCGTTCATCCGTCGCGCGACCACCAGCCACGCGACGGCCGCCAGCACGAGCAGCGCGACGATCAGCGCTACGCGGACGCGACCAGCAGGCAGTCGGGCGGCTTCCATTGCATTGCGACTGTACGGGCGCTAACGTCGTCCGACAACCCCCGACGAGGAGGATCTCGCATGGCCGACTGGCGTCTCGAAGGTCCGTACATGAAGAACTGCAACTGCGACCCGGGCTGTCCATGCGACTTCAACGCCAACCCGACGCATGGTCCCTGCGAGGGCATGGCGGCGATGGTCGTCGACCAGGGGCACTACGACGATGTCAACCTCGACGGTGTCAAGTGGGCGTTCAAGTACTGGTGGCCGGGCGCGCTTCATGAGGGCCACGGCGCCGGCCAGCCAATCCTCGACGCCTCGATGTCGCCAGAGCAGATGGAGGCGCTGGGAGCGATCCTCTCGGGCCAGCAGGGCGGCACGTTCTACGGGATCCTGGCCGAGATCATCGACACCTTCCACGACCCGGTGATCGCCGACATCGACATCGAGATCGACGTCGAGAATCGGCGCGCCCGCTGCGCGGTGGCCGATGTGCTCGAAACGGTCAGCGAGCCGATCCAGGTGATCGGCGAGGAGGTCAGCGACTACTCGATCCAAATCAAGATCCCCGGCGGGTTCGAGTACGACGAAGCCGAGATCGCGATGGCCAAGGTGCTCAAGGGCTCGGGCCCGATCGCCTTCGACCATCAGAGCACCCACAGCTCGCTGGCGCACGTCGCGCGCCACCCGGGCAACTAGGGTTTCGTCGCGTCAGCTCAAGCGAGCTTCGTAAGACCGCGCGCGAGCGCCCGCGTGCCACGAATGTCGTGGACCGGGACGCTTGCGGCGCTACCCCCGTGCGGCCGGTGCCTAGGAGGCCGTTCCGTCGAGACGAGTTCGAACGCGCAAATCGGACAGTTCGCCGGTGAAGACCCGGACGAGTAGAACGTCGCGCGGCAACGGGGACAGTGCAACTGCTTCATCAGGCACCACCCTGCCGCATTCGCCCTGACGCCAGAGTGACATGCGTCACCCAACGACCATCGGGTCGGCGAGCCCAAGGCGGCGCCTGAGCTCGGCTACGCGGACGAGCGCCTGCGAGATGCGGGCGCGCAACGCCGCCGAGCTGCGAGCCGCTGCCACCAGCCGATTGAGCACCGGCCGATAGCTCCCCGGACCGGTCAGCAGCAGCAGATCGGCACCCGCCCGCAGCGAGCGCAGCGCGGCGGTTGCGACCGTCACGCGCCGCGTGACCGCACGCGCCTCGAGCGAATCGGTGACGACGGCGCCGCGGAAGCCGAGCCTGCCGCGCAGCAGGCCTCCGATCACGAGCGGCGATTGCGACGCGATCCGCCCGGGGTCGATCGACGGATACCTGGCATGCGAGACCATCACGACCGGCGCGCCCGCCGCTATCCCGGCGCGGAAGGGCGCCAGGTCGCGGTCCAGCGCGGCGCGGCTGATCGCAATCGTGACCGGCTCCCGGTCGGTGTTGCGCGTGGCTGCGCCGAAGCCCGGAAAGTGCTTCAGGGTCGGCGCCACCCGACCGGAAAGAAAGCCGCGTACCGAGGCGGCCACGCGCGCGCTGACGGCAGTGGCGGAGCCCAGGAAGGCGCGCCGGCGCATCACCGAGCGCCGGTGAGCGACGTCGGCGACGGGCGCCAGGTCGACGTTGACGCCGAGCGAGCGCAGCCGGCGGGCGGTGCTTCGCGCAGCGGCCGACACCGCGCCGGCGCCGCCCTGCGCCACCTGGTCAGCGCGCGGCCCCGTGGCGGGAAGCGTCCGCACGGTCCCTCCCTCCTGATCGGCGGCGACGAGTGCGCTACCGCCCGAGGCGTGGTCGATCGCACGCGTCAGCGCGCGCAGTTGACCCGGCGAGCGGGCATTCCCGGCGAACAGGATGACGCCGGCGGCGCGCCGCTCGCGCAGGATCGCGCCGGCATAGGCCGGCAGCTTGACGCCACTGAAGCTGAAGACCAGCAGCTGCCCGACATCGCGGCGCAGCGCACGGCGACCGCCGGCGGCGCCGCTGCGACGGCCGGGCTTGGCGACCGCCTGAGGTCGAGCGCGCGACCGCGCGCCGCCCGACTGCGGAAGTCGCTGCGGCGCGCGTACGCGCGGATGCCCCGGGCGGCTGTGGTGCGTCGACCGCGTACCGGCGATCGCGCCCGCAACCGTCGCCACGATCGCGGCCGCCAGCAGCAGAGCCCTGCGGCGGCGGCGCGTTGCGGGCTGCCGCGGGCGCACGCTCAACGCCGCGCGACCACCAGCGACTGGAGCGCGCCCCCGATGCGTCCGCGCTCGTCGAACAGCGCGCTGTCGGTCCTACCCACCCCTTCGCGGCGGCTACTGCTCGGCGTCGACCGGCCGGCGTTCCTCGATCGCCTTGCGGATCTGTGCCGCCGCCTCGGGAATCCGCCGATCCATGCGCTTGAGCTCCCAGGTCGTCATCGTGATCAACCGCATCGGGGACGTGGCGACGACCGACGCGTTGCGGCGCTCCTTCTCGACCACCCCGCTCTCGCCGAAGAAGTCGCCCGGGCCGAGTGTCGCGACCACCTGGTCCTCGCGCATCACGTCGGCGGTTCCCTCCTCGATCGCAATGAAGTGATGCGAGTAGTCGCCCTCGTTGACGATGCGATGGCCCTCGGAGACCGAGACTTCCTGAACAAAGGGAGCGATCGCGCTCAGCTGGTCCTCGGGAACCGATGCAAACAGCGGGATCCTCTTCAAGCGCGACGTGTCCACGGGCTTCCCCTCACTCGGCGTTGCGTTGACCGGGGAATCTAACCGACCGCGGGAGCGCGCGTTGGATCGCTAGCCGATCTTCCACTCGATCGGGCCAAGCCCCGGGAAGTGCAGCGCAATCGCCGTCGCCCCGGTGAGATCCCACTCGCGGCCCGCGATGTAGGGGCCGCGGTCGATCACGGGCACGCGGATCGCCCGGCCCTTGTAGCGGAAGGTGACCTGCGTGCCGCAGGGCAGCGTCTTGTGGGCGACGCCCAGCTGGGTGCGTCCAAGCGGCCCGCCAGGGCAGGCGATCGGCAGCCCGAAGTCGGTGAACACGGAGGCGATGCTCGTGCGGAAGCCGGTCAGATCCGCGGCGCCGGGGAGCAGCGCGTTCGAGAGATCGACGGTCGCCTGCGGGTGCCTGGCGTAGTAACGCTGGAGCTGGCGGAGCTGGCGGCGGACCTCGGCCAGGGTGGGAGGTCGCGTGCGGTGTTTGCGCGCCATCGCAGCCTGGTACGCCGGGTCCGCCTGGATCGCCTGCTCGGCGGTGATTCCGGCCTCTGGCTCGCTCAGGCGGGGGTGCGCACGCAACGGCGCATCTGTCGGGGAGGCCGCGGCGCTGTCCGCGCCCGCGCGCGTTCCGGCGGGGTCGCGGGAGCGACCGCCGCCGCCGGCGAGCAGGATCGCCCCAGCGGCAATCGCAGCGACAACCACCAGCGCGACCGCCAAGCCCGCGACGCCGGCCCGCGACCGCTTGAGCAGGCGGCGCATCAGTGCGCGATGTCTATCGCCGTAGCAGTCGCGCGCGGCGCTTGCGACGGCGCTGGGCGAGGATCTCTCGGAGGCGGCGCAACAGCATTCCCATAGCCGCGATCCTACGCCTTCGCGGAGCCGACGATCATCGGGCGCAGGAAGAACGGCGCCTTGGGCATCTGCGTGTGCTCGACGTCGGCGCGCTGGAAGTGGGCGGCTTCGATCGCCTCGAGCGTCGAGCGGTTGCAATGACAGCCGTGGCCGATTCGCAACCACAACGGGTGCAGCCGGTCCTGCCAGCGAGCGGTCCCGGCCGCCTGCGCACGTACGTGTTCGATGAACAGCAGCCGGCCATCGGGCTTGAGCACACGGCGAAGCTCGGCCAGCGCGCGATCCGGATCCGAAACGGTGCAGAGCACGAGCGTCGAGACGGCGTAGTCGAACGAATCGTCGGCGAAGGGCAAGCGCTCCGCCGGCGCTCGGACCACCTCTGCGTTTCGTCCGACGCTGATCAGCCGACGCTCGAGGCGCTTGGCCATCGGCTCCTCGGGCTCGGTCAGGATCAGCTCACTGACCGCGTCGGGGTAGAGCGCAAGGTTGAGGCCGGTCCCGGCGCCGACCTCGATCACACGTCCAGCGGCCGCGCCGAGCAGCCGGCGACGCTGCTCGCGAAGACCCGCGCGTTCGGCACCGTCGAGAAGCCGGTCGTAGCCCGCAGCGAAGACGCGCCCCCACAAACTCACGTCACGAAGCCTAGCGTTCGCATCTCTCTGTGAGAGCCGCTACATTGCCGCGCGAGATCACGAAATTGGCCCGCTGGGCCGAGCATTACTCTGGGATGGAAGCGCTGCTCAAGCTGGTTTCGTTGGCGATGGTGTCACTGTTCGCCGTTGGCGGTCAGATTGCGCTGGCCTCAGACGGCTCCGCCCACGCTCACCACGCCAAGGCTCGCCGGCACGGCAAGTCGCCCCGTCACAAGCGCAGCGTCCGGCACCCGAGCGCCCCCGGGTCCAGCTCCGCCGAACCGGCCGGACCGACGGTCTGCGCGGGCGCAACCGACGCGCCCGTCGCCGCGAACCTGGCCGAGATCCGCAGCGCTCTTCTCTGCCTCGTCAACCACGAACGCGCGAGCCGCGGCCTCGCGGCGCTGCGCGAGAACGGCGCCCTGACGCGGGCTGCCCAGGCGCACACCGACGACATGGTCGCGCACAATTACTTCGATCACACCGGTCCGGCGGGCGATACGCCCTACCAGCGGATCTTCGGGGCCGGCTACGCCGGCTCGAACGACAGCTACGCGATCGGCGAGAACATCGCCCTGGGAACGGGCGATGAGGGCCAGCCGATCAACATCGTCGCCGCATGGATGGACTCGCCCGGACACCGCGAGAACATTCTCGACCCGAAGTACCGCGAGGCCGGCATGGGCGTCGCCGCGGCGGTGCCGGCCAGCGAATCGGTAGGCGGCCAGCCGGGCATGACGGTCACGAACACATTCGGCGTGCACGGCTGAGCCTGGCCAGCGCCGGCGGGCGGAGCGGGTCAGTCCGCCGCGCCGGCCAATACGACACCGGCGATCGCGGCCCCGCCGGCGATCGCGACGGTCGCGAGGCGCCCGCTGCGGGGAATCCCTCCGCCCGCGGCGATCGTGGCGCCGGCGTCCGTGAGATCGGCGAGCAGGCCGGCCACGATCCAGCTGCGACATGGCGCCGCTCGCCTGATCGCGTTCAGCAGCCCACCGGCCAGGACGACGTCGCGCGCGCCGACGGCGCGGCACAGAAGCTGCGCACCGGCGGACTCGGCGTCGGCACCGATCCAGTTGCTCGCGGCGGGCCCCGGAGCGATCAGAAAGGCCGATCCAAAAGCGATCCGGCCGAGTGAGAGAGCGGTGCAGGCGGTGCGATGGCTCACGAGGACTGAGCCGCGGCCGTGACCTGCTCGAGGTCCATCGTGCTGGCGACCTGATGGAACTTGACGTCCGGCGGCTCGACCATGACGCCGGCCATTCCGCTCATGAACTCTGCGACATGCGGCATCCCGAAGTGCTGCTGGAGCGCCTCCTGACTCGCCCACTCCTCGACGAAGACGAAGTGGTTCGGGCGCTCCGTGTCTTCGTGCAGGCGATAGGCGATGCAGCCCGGCTCCTCGCGCGAGGCGGCAGCGACAGCCTGTCCGATCCGCACCAACTCGTCACGCCTCTCGGCGTCCGTGACCACGCGTCCGACGACAACGACCATGCCCCGTTCCTTTCGCTCGCTTGCCAAACGGGTGCGTTGAGCACCGCGTGGGCGGCAGTCTAGACGCGCCGCGCCCCCACAGTTAGCCGGCCTCGACGCGAGCCCGGAACGACTCCGCCGGCTCGACCGTTGCGCCGGCGGCGCGCACCCGATCCGCCAATCCGTTGTCGGATGTGACCACGCGGATCGTGCCCGGCTCGGGATCGGCGGCCAGGCGACGAACGATTTCGTCGTCGGCCGAGTTGGGGCGTGGTCGCGGAGCGTGCGCGACCTCGATCACCGGGGACGAGATCGGCGGCCACGGGCGCTGCTCGAACACGACGACAACCTCGTCGCCGTTGGCGGCAGCCCAGCGCTCGAGCAGGTCGACAAGGCGAAGCATCGCCCCGTGCCGGTCCTTCCACCAAGCGTCGGGGCGAGTCCCGATCACGTTCATTCCATCGACGAGAAATCGCACCAAGCCAGGGTACGTCCTGGCGAGGGCCGCCGGAGCGTCGCCGCCGAGCCGCGTCAGCGGTGCTCGGGGTTTGGGTAGTCGAAGCGGCAGCCGGCATCCCACTCGGATCGCTGATTGCCGTGCGCGGGAATTCCGCCGGCGTCCTTGAGCATTCGCGCGAGGTGGAGCAGATTCCAGGTCAAAAAAGTCGTGTTGCGGCTGGTGAACTCGTTCTCGGGCCCGCCGGATCCAGGGTCGAGATAGCTCGGGCCGGGTCCTGCCTCGCCGAGCCATCCTGAATCGGCCTGTGGCGGAATCGTGAAGCCGAGGTGCTGAAGCGAGTAGAGGATGTTCATCGCGCAGTGCTTGGCGCCATCCTCGTTGCCGGTGATGATGCAGCCGCCGACGCGACCGTAGTAGGCCCACTGGCCGCGCTCGTTGAGCAGATGGCTGTTGCCGTACAGGCGCTCGATCACGCGCGTGCAGACCGATGACTTCTCGCCGAGCCAGATCGGCGAGAGCAGCATCAAGATGTCGGCGGCCAACACCTGTTCGTAGATTGCCGGCCAGTCGTCGCGCTCGTGGCCGTGCTCGGTCATGTCAGGCTCGACGCCGGTCGCGATCGCGTGATCCATTGCGCGGACCACGTCCACCTTGACGCCATTGCGCTCCATGATCGCGATCGACTGGTCCGCCAGTCCCTGAGTGTTTGAAACCTCGGGTGACGGCTTGAGCGTGCAGTTGATGTAGATCGCGCGCAGGTCGGAGAAATTCCAACGTGACTGCTCGCTTAGCTGCTCCTGCGCGGCGTTCAGGCGGTTCATCGAAGCTCCTCTCCGGTTGGAGGCGAATCGTATGCTGTGACGAACGCCGACTTCGGCGCAATCATCCTGCCGAGCAAGACGAAGACCATC
>DASZZG010000016.1:0-13438 GCA_035543355.1 Solirubrobacteraceae bacterium
GTCGGTGTGCACCGCGACTCCCATCGCCAGCCCGCCCGAGTTCGACTTCGTGATCTCCTCGGCGAGCACGAGGTTGCAGAAGTAGTCGCCGCCCTGGCCGCCGTACTCCTCGGGATAGGAGAGCCCGAGGAAGCCCAGCTCGCCCATCCGCTTGAAGACCCAGTCGGGGAAGGTCGTCTCCTCCCACTCGGCAGCGTGCGGTGTCAGCTCCGCCTCGACGAAGCGCCCGATCGACTCGCGCAGCTGGTCGTGGTGCTCGTTGAAGATGAAGTGCTTGCGCTTTGAGACGAAGTCGGGCTTGAGGACTGTGGCCATGGGCGGTCTCCTGGACGGATCGGGTGGTCGCCGGACGGTATCGAAGCGCCGGGTCAAAGTAAACAGTACGACTTCTTACTTCCTGCTGGTGCTAGTGTCCGCCGCAATGGCGTACGACACGCTGCGCTACGACGTCTCCGACTCTGTGGCGACGATTGCGCTCGACCAGCCGGAGACGCGCAACGCGCTCTCCGACGATCTCCTGGGCGAGCTGATCGCCGCATTCGAGTCCGCGCGCGACGATGACGCCGTCCGCTGTGTGGTGCTGACGTCGACGCACGACAAGGTCTTCTCGTCGGGCGCCAATCTCGGCGGCTTCTCCGCCGATGTGCCGCTGGTGCACAAGCACTTCGGCACCGAACGCTTTCCGCGGCTGTTCCGCCTGGTCGGGGAGCTCGGCAAGCCGACCTTGTGCGCTGCCAACGGCCATGTCCTCGCCGGCGCGTTCGGCATCGCGCTCGCGTGCGACCTGATAGTCGCCAGGGAGGGCGTGACATTCGGCACGCCCGAGATCAACGTCGGCGCGTTCCCGTTCATGATCATGGCCTTGATCTACCGCAACGTGCCGCGTAAGAAGACGAACGAGCTGCTGCTGCTGGGCGACCGCATCGACGCCCACGAGGCGGAGCGGATCGGGATCGTCAACAAGGTGGTTCCGGCCGACGGGTTCGACGAGGCGGTCGCGGATTGGGCGACGAAGCTCGCGAGCAAGTCGCCGCTGCTGATGCGGCTGGGCAAGCAGGCGATGTTCCGTCAGCAGGACATGGCGTTCACCGACGCGCTCGACTACCTGCGAGCGCAGCTGACGATCGCGCTCTCGACCGAGGACATCGTCGAGGGAGTGACTGCGTTCTTCGAGAAACGCGATCCCGTCTGGCAGGGTCGTTAAGTGCTCCCCGCCTCAATTATCGTCGCACTCGGCGGCGCCTGCACGCACCTGGCTGCGTCCGTGGTACTCGCCGATGCTCTTGCATCGACTGCGTCCACGGACTTGCCAGCTACGCGCAGTCACTCGCCGAATCGCGACGATACTTTCGGCGGGAACCACTGAACATGGGCACCGAGACGCAGCCGACGTCGATCCTGAGGCCGCTCGTGGAGGAGCTGCACGAACGGCGCGCGCGCGCGCGGCTCGGCGGCGGCGAGGAGAAGATCGCGCGCCAGCACGAGCGCGGCAAGCTGACCGCCCGCGAGCGCATCGCGTTGCTGATCGACGACGGCAGCTTCAACGAGCTCGGGATCCACGCGCGGCCACACTTCTCGCAGCGCGCGATGGAGGGCGTCGATGCCCCGGCCGACGGCGTGGTGACCGGCTACGGCAAGGTCGACGGACGGCTGGTCGCGGTCTGCGCCTATGACTTCACGGTGATGGCCGGGTCGATGGGCATGACCGGCGAGCTCAAGGTCACGCGGCTGCGCGAGCTGGCGCTCACCAAGCGGATTCCCTTCATCTGGCTGCTCGATTCGGCGGGCGCGCGCATCCAGGAGGCCGTCGGGTCGTTGTTCGCCGGGTCGGGACACCTGTTCCGCGAGGAGGTGGTGATGAGCGGCGTGATCCCGCAGATCGCCGCGCTGATGGGCCCCTGCGCCGCCGGCACCGCCTACATCCCCGGGCTCGCCGATTTCGTTCCGATGGTCAAGGGGCAAGGCTCGATGGCGCTCGCCGGCCCGCACCTGGTGCGCGCGGCGGTCGGCGAAGACGTGACCCAGGAGGAGCTAGGTGGGTCACGCGTGCACACGCGCAAGTCGGGCGTGGGGGACCTCGAGGTCGCCGACGACGAGGAGTGCATCCTCAAGATCAGGGAGTACCTGTCGTACATGCCACAGCACTGCCAGGAGCGCCCGCCGATCGTTGCATCGAGCGACCCCGTCGACCGCGCCGAAGAGGACTTGCTCGACATCGTCCCCGAGTCCAACCGCAAGCCCTACGACATGTACGAGGTGATCTCGCGGATCGTCGACGACGGGTCCTACTTCGACCTCAAGCCGCAGTGGGCGAAGACGATCATCACCTGCTTCGCGCGCTTCGGCGGCCGTCCCGTGGGAATCGTCGCCAACCAGCCGAAGCAGCTCGGCGGGATCCTCAACAACGACTCCGCCGACAAGGCGGCGCGCTTCATCAACCTCTGCAACGCGTATTCGATCCCGCTCGTGTTCCTCCAGGACGTGCCCGGCTTCATGGTCGGCACGCAGGTCGAGGCGGCGGGGATCATCCGCCACGGGGCGAAGATGCTCTACGCGGTGGCCAACGCCACCGTGCCGAAGATCACCGTGGTGTTGCGCAAGGCCTACGGCGCCGGTTACTACGTCATGTGTGGACGCGCCTACGAGCCCGACCTGATCGTGGCCTGGCCGACGGCGGAGATCAGCGTGATGGGCGCCGAGGGCGCCGTCGAGATCATCTTCCGCAAGCAGGTCGACGAAGCCGAGGACCCGGCCGCCAAGAAGCAAGAGCTGATCGAGAACTTCCGCAAGATCATCGACGTCTACGTGGCTGCCGGAAACGCGATGATCGATGACGTCATCGACCCGCGCGAGACGCGGCCGACGATCTGCCGCGCGCTCGAGATGGCTGAGTCAAAGACAGTCGAGCGCCCCTACAAGAAGAGCGGAATCGTCCCCGTCTAGGAGCTGTGAATGAACACCGATCCCGTAATCATCACGTGCTCGATCTCGGGCACGATCGCCAACCGCGACCAGTGCCCCGCGATCCCCTACACGCCGGAGGAGTACGCGGCCGAGGCGCGCCGGATCGTCGACGAGGGCGGTTCGATGATCCACATCCACGCGCGCACTCCCGACGGCACCACGTCCTATGAGATCGAGGACTTTCGCGCGATCACGGAAGCGATCCGCGCGGAGGTCGACGACGTGATCATCAACTACTCCACGGGGGCGATCGGCGTCCCCGTCGAGAAGCGGATCGCCTACCTGCGCGAGCTGCGCCCCGACGTGGCGGCGCTGAACATGGGCTCGATGAACTACGCCAAGTACTCGGCCAAGCGCAAGGACTTCGTATTCAAGACCGTCTTCGCCAACCCCTTCGACGAGATCATCGAGTTCCTCGGCGTGATGCGCGAGTGCGGGATCAAGCCCGAGCACGAGTGCTTCGACGTGGGCCACGTGGGCTCGCTCGCGCCGCTTGTCGACATGGGTGTGCTCGTCGAGCCGCTGCACGTCTCGTGCGTGATGGGGATCACCGGCGGGATCCCGCCGACGGCGCGCAACCTCGCGCACATGGCCGAGAACGTCCCCGCGGGCTCGCACTGGGGGGTGATCGGCATCTCACGCGTTCAGTGGATGCTGGTCGCCGCGTCGCTGACCCTGGGCGGTTCCGTGCGGGTTGGGCTGGAGGACAACTTCTACCTCCCCAACGGCGAGATGGCGCGCTCCAACGGCGACCTGATCGCCAAGGCGCGCCAGATGACCGAGGACGTCGGCCGTCGCCCGGCCAGCGTCGCCGAGGCCCGCGAGCTGCTCGGCGTGCCCCGCCGCACGGGGGCGCCCGCGTGAGCCCGCGCGGCGATCGGGCGGGGAGTCGACCTCTCGCCAGACCCCGGATACCAATTGGTATCGCTGGAGATACCAATGGGTATCCGCGCTTCGCGGAGACCTTGCGTTCCGCCGTGGCGGCCTCCGCCTCGCGCGCGGCCGATGGAGCGGGCGCGTGAGCCTCCCGCTCGAGGGCATTCGCGTGCTCGACCTGTCTCGGCTGCTCCCCGGCGGCTTTTGCTCGCTGCTGCTCGCCGACTTCGGCGCCGACGTGATCAAGGTCGAGGACACCGGCATGGGCGACTACGTGCGCTGGGCGCCGCCCTACTACGAGGGTGCCGAAGATTCGGCGAAGTCCGCGCTGTACCTCGCGCTCAACCGCAACAAGCGCTCGATCCGGATCGATCTCAAGAACGAGCGGGGGCGCGAGGTCCTGCTGCGCCTCGTACGCGACGCGGACGTGCTGCTCGAGTCGTTTCGGCCGGGCGTGCTCGATCGCCTCGGCGTCGGCTACGACCGGCTGCGCGAGGAGAACCCGCGGATCGTCTACTGCGCGATCTCGGGCTACGGCCAGGACGGGCCTTTCCGCGACCGCTCGGGCCACGACATGAACTACCTCGGCCTGGTCGGCCTGCTCGGCCTGACGGGCGAGCGCGGCGGAGCGCCGGTGCAGTCGGCGGGCCAGATCGCGGATGTCGGCGGCGGCGCGCTGATGGCGGCGTTCGGGATCCTCGCCGCGCTGCGCGAGCGCGACAGCTCGGGCGAGGGCCAGCTCGTGGACGTCTCGATGGCCGATGGCGCCCTCTCGTGGCTGGCGATGGTCGCGGCCCGCTACTTCTGCGAGCAGCGAACGCCGCAACGCGGCGGCCTCGAGCTCGCGGGCTCGCTGATCTGTTACCGGCCGTACGAGTGCGCCGACGGCTGGGTCACGCTCGGGGCGCTCGAGCCGAAGTTCTGGCAGGCGTGGTGCCGTGGCGTCGGCCGCGAGGACCTGATCGAGCGACAGTTCGAGGGTCCCGGAACGGACGCGCACGGCGAGGTTGCCAAGATCTTCGCCCAGCGCACGCGCGCCGAGTGGCAGGCGTTCGCATCCGAGCACGATTGCTGCCTCGAGCCTGTGCTGGAGCTCGACGAGGCGCTCGAATCGGAGCTCGTGCGCGCTCGCGAGATGGTCGTGGAGCTGGCGCAGCCCGGCGCGACGCGTCCCGTGCGCCAGCTCGGCGTGCCGGTCAAGCTCTCACGCACGCCCGGCGAGCTGCGCGCGCCAGGTCCGGCGCTCGGCGAGCACACCGAGGAGCTGCTGCTGGCGGCCGGCTATGACGGCGACGAGGTGGCCGCGCTTACGGAGTCCGGCGCGGTTGCGGGCGCCGCCCCCGCCGGCGTTCAGGGCTCCTTCATGGCCTAGTAATGCACTCCAACGGCCTCCTGAAGATCAGTGAGCTGGCCGAGCGCTCGGGCGTGAGCGTCGGGACGGTCAGGCACTACCTGCGCGAGGGACTGCTTCCAGACCCGGTCAAGACCAGCCGCAACATGGCGTACTACCCGCACGAGTTCGTCGAGCGGATCCGGCTCATCAAGCGGCTCCAGGAGGAGCGCTTCATGCCGCTGAAGCTGATCAAGGGAGTGATCGAGGACGATCCCGCGCGCGTCACAGCGCTCGTCGAGTTGGAGGACCGCATCCTCGAGCGCGCGATCTCCGCGCGCGAACGCGGGCGCGTCTCGCGCCGTGAGGTGCGCGAGCGCTACGCGCTGCCCGACAACGTCCTGCGGCGGCTCGAGGAGCTCCGAGTGCTGACCCCCAACGGTCGCGGCTACGACCCCGACGACGTCAAGATCATCGAGGCGATCTCGCGCTTTCGAGCCGGTGGCTACGACGAGGGGATCGGCTTCACCGTCTACGACTCGCTGCGCTACCGCGACGCGCTTGCGCCACTCGTCGCCGAGGAGGTGCGCGTGCTGCTCGACCGGTTGGTCGGCGAGGTCGAGGTCGATCGTGCGACCGAGATCATCGCGGCCGGCGTCGAGCCGTTGCACGACCTGATCGGCGCGATGCACTCGAAGCTGTTGGTGGCCGAGCTGGCGCGTCAGCGGGAGCGCCGCGCGGCGCGCCCCTAGACCCTCACCAAGCCACGTCGTGGCGCTCCATCACACCGAAGCCCTCGCGTAGCTCCACGCCACCAGGCAGCGCACCACTGAACGTGCCGAACGGCTGGCTGTAGCTCGAGCGCACGACGAACAGCATGTTGTCGTCACGCTCGCGTACCGCCTCGGCGTCGAAGCGCAACTCGCCGCCCTCGGCAAAGGCGACCGCGTCGAGCGAGTCGGCGAAGGTTACGGGGCCCAGCTCGCGCGCGTCGCCGTCCAGCCACAGCGCGCGCTCGGAATTGGTGGGTGGGTCGTTGATTCCGGCGACGAGGTTCCAGCCGACCGCTCGCCCGTCGACCGCGGTGCCGACGCCGGCCGACCAGCGCCACGCGGTGTGGCGCGGGTGATAGCCCGCCGAGTCGTCGATCACGCCGACGGCGTCGAGCGCGCGTTTCACCCCTGCGATCTGGACACTGCCGCGCGCCGGCACGCACGCCTGCTTGCGCGTCCACGTGTACTGGCGCTCGCTCGGGCAGACGACCTCGATGCCCTCGCCCTCCTCTAGCGCGAGCTCTACGCGGATCCCGGCGTCGTCGATCAGCAGGCTGCCGGGGTCGAGCTGGACGGGTCCGCGGTGTCGAACCGTGCGCTCACGCAGCTCCTGCGCCCGCCGGTCCCAGATGGCCCAGAACGACTGCCTCAGGGGCCCGATCTTGACGACGCCGGCACACAGCATCAGCTGCTCGTCGTAGACGCCGACGTAGCGCCATTGCTTCAGCGGCCGTCGGCCACGCCGCAGCGGCATCCGCTCGGGCGGGAGGGGGATGTTGGTGGGGCGCCCGGGGCCCGGGCCGCGCCACGGCAGCGGTCCGTTCACCGGCCGCTATCCTTGCTGCGGACTCGGTTGACTGACCAGTCAGTCCATCGTGAGGACATGAATTTGCGCGCGGCCGCCATCCAGCTCAACTCGACGGAGGATAAGCAGCGCAACCTCGCGACTGCGGACCGCCTCACTCGGGCGGCCGCCGCGCAGGGCGCCGAACTCGTCGTCCTGCCGGAGAAGTTCAACCAGCTTGCGGAGCCCGAGCGCATGTCGGCCGACGCCGAGCCGCTCGACGGGCAGTCGCTTCAGTGGGCCGGCCAGGCCGCGCGCGAGCTCAACATCGATCTGATCGCAGGCTCGATCGTCGAACGCTCGCAGGCGGATCCCGATGCGCGCTTCAACACCTCGGTGCACATCGGTCGCGATGGCCTGACGCGCGCCGTCTATCGCAAGCTCCACCTCTTCGATGTCGAGGTGGCGGGGACCACCTACCGCGAGTCCGATTGCCTGTCCGCGGGGGATGAGATCGTCGTCAGCCACACCGCCGAGGACGTCGAAGTAGGCATGACGATCTGTTACGACCTGCGCTTTCCCGAGCTCTACCGGATCCTCACCGCGCGCGGTGCCCGGGTGCTCGCCGTGCCGTCGGCATTCACGCTGACTACCACGCGCGACCACTGGGAGCCGCTCCTGCGAGCGCGTGCGATCGAGAACCAGTGCTTCGTGATCGCCGCGAACCAGATCGGTACGAGCCCGCCCGGCAATCGCTCCGGCGGCCGCTCGATGATCGTCGACCCGTGGGGCGTGGTGCTCGCGCAGGCACCGGATGAGGAGACGGCAATCGTTGCGGACTGCGAGCTCGCGCGTCAGCGCGAGATTCGCGAGCGCCTGCCGGCCTTGAGCCACCGCCGAGAAGACGCCTACCGCTGGCCCCACGAGACGCACGCGTAGCCATGGCGAGCGCAACCCCCAGCCAGCCCCCGGTCGACAAGCGCCGCCAGATACTCGACGCGGCGGTCCACGTGTTCGCGCGGCAGGGGTTTCACACCTGTCGCGTGTCGGACATCGCCGACGAAGCGGGAGTCGCCTACGGCCTCGTCTACCACTACTTCGACTCCAAGGACGAGATTCTCGACACGCTCTTCTCCGAACGCTGGCAGGTGCTGCTCGACGTGATCGCCGAGATCGAGCGCGGCGACGATCCGGTGCGCGAGCAACTGCGCGCGATCGTCTCGTTCATCGTCGACTCCTACGTCCACGACCCCGATCTGATGAAAGTGATCATCGTCGAGGTGACGCGTGCCGCGAACACGTTCGGGCGCACGCACCTGAACGAGATCCGTGAGGCCTACGAGGGGATCGCGCGGATCGTCGAGCGCGCCCAGCGCCGGGGCGCGCTGCGCTCGGACATCAGCCCGCAGTTCGCGGCGATGGCATTCTACGGCGCGATCGAGCAGGCGCTCACCGGTTGGATCTTCGACCTGCTGCCGACCGGGGCCGGCGATCACGACGACGTCAAGCGCTACATCGTCGAGGCGATCTGCGGCGGGCTCGAGCTTCGCGCCGGGGAAGCGTCGTCGGCGCCTGCGCTCTGATTTACTGCGACCGCGGTGGAGAACGACCTCGTCAAGCGACTTATGTGGTCCGGCCTGTTGGCCGGGCTCGGCGCCGTCGCGGCGATGGCCACCAACAGGGCGGCGACCGCGATCTGGCGGCGCGTCTTCGACGAGGATCCGCCCGAGTCATGAACGACGTCGACGCCGACGCCACGCCGAACGCCGATCCGTCCGCGGCCGAGGTTCCGCCGCCCGCGGCCGAGGTTCCGCCGCCCGCGGCCGAGGTTCCGCCGCCCGCGGCCGAGGCTCCGCCGCCCGCGGCCGAGGCTCCGCCCCCCGTGGCCGAGCCGGCGTGGGACAGCGCCCAGCATGCCCCTGCTTCCGATCCGCTGCAGGAGCGCCCCGAGCTGGCCGTCGGCGCCGTCTTCGTCGGCGGCCTGCTGCTCGCCCGACTGCTGAGGCGTTTTGGCCGCCGCTGATCCGAGCGACCAGCGCATCGGCGCGACGGTCAACGAGATCGCCGAGCGCGCGAGCCTGCTCGTGCGCGAGGAGATCGAGCTGGCCAAGGCCGAGGTCACGCAAAAGCTGACTTCGCTCGCGAAGGCGGGTGGGATCGCGCTCGCCGCCGGCGTGTTCGTCGTGGCGGCCCTGATCTATCTGCTCCACGGGGTCGCATTTGCGTTCTATGACTACAAGGTCGTCGATCAGGTGGCGATCGGGTACTTCATCGTCGCCGCCGTCCTGCTGCTGCTCGCAGGGGTTTCCGGCTATCTCGCGTACCGCTGGTTCAGCCGGGGGTCGCCGCCGACCCCCGATATGGCGATCGACGAGGCGCGGTTGATCAGGGAGACGGTCTCCTCTTCGACCGAGGTTAGACCGTGAGCTCGCGCTCGCCCGAGCAGATTCGCGCCTCGATCGAGGCCAATCGCCTCGAGCTCGGAGTCGCCGTCCAGCGGCTTCGCGGCGAGGTGGCGACGCTGACGGACTGGCGCCGCCAGCTCGAGCGTCATCGCGCCCCGGCGCTGGTCGGCGCCGCCGTCGCCGGGTTTGTCGTCGGCGGCGGCATCGCCGCGCTCGGCGGGCTCTTCCGCCGCCGTTAGCCAGGACCAGCCCGGAACGGTCCGGCGCGGCGCCTAGTGTGAGGCGCGATGGCGCGCGGCACGCCCTCCACAGCGACGATCGCCAGGGTCTTCGCGACGCTCGCCGCGCTCAGCGGCCTGTTGTACGTCGCCTACCTCGTGCGCACGACGATCGAGCTGATCCTGATCGGAGCGTTCCTGGCGGTCGCGATGGCGCCGGCGGTGAATTTCTTCGTTCGCAGGCGCGTTCCGAAGGTGCTCGCGATCATCCTCGTCTACCTGCTGGTGCTCACGTCGGTCGTCGGCGTGGGACTGCTGATCGTGCCGCCGGTCGTCACCCAGGTGCAGTCGCTAAGCAACAACATCCCCGGCTACCTGAACAAGCTCCAGCGCAGCAAGGCGTTTCGCAAGTACGACCGCAAGTACCACATCACGGACAAGCTCAATCAGGCGGCGAAGAACCTGCCCGCGAAGCTGGCGAGCGCATCGGGCGCGCTGGCGTCGGTGACGGTCGGCGCGTTCTCCGCGATCGTCCAGCTGGTCACGGTTCTGGCGATCGCCTTCTACCTGCTGCTCGACGGCGAGCGAATAGTGACCTTCATATTGAGCCGGGCGCGCCCCGCGCGGGCGAAGCATCTGCGCGTGATCGCCGACCGCGTCGGTGCCGCCGTCACCGGCTACGTGGCCGGCAACATCCTGATCTCTGTCATCTGCGGCACGGTCACCTACGTCACGCTCGCGTTGCTGGGCGTTCCCTTCGCGGTGCCGTTGTCGATCCTGATGGCCTTCACCGACCTGATCCCGCTCGTCGGCTTCGTGATCGGCGGTTTCGCGATCGCCCTGGTCACCCTG
This sequence comes from Solirubrobacteraceae bacterium, assembly GCA_035543355.1. Classification (GTDB taxonomy): domain Bacteria; phylum Actinomycetota; class Thermoleophilia; order Solirubrobacterales; family Solirubrobacteraceae; genus DASZZG01. Next base: position 10,203 of record DASZZG010000016.1, read on the forward strand.
TTCACGCATTTCCCGACCGCGACGATCGTCTGGGCGGTGGTCTTCGTCCTCTATCAGTCGGCGGAGGCCTATCTGCTGCAGCCGCTGATCTACAACCGCACGACCGAGGTGCCGGGACTGACGGTGCTGATCGCCATCCTGATCGGCGCCGCGTTGCTGGGAGTGCTCGGCGCGCTGCTGGCGATTCCGATAGCCGCCGCGATCCAGATCATCGTGCGTGAGGTCTGGGCGATGCGCGCGGAGGAAGCGCCCCTCGGCGCGCTGCCGGCCACGCCTCCGGCCCCGCCCTAGTCCAACAGCTTCGAAGAGACGGCGCCCACGCCCAACATGCCGGGACCGATATGGGTGCCGATCACCGGCCCGACCTCGGAGACGAACACCGGATCCGCGCCGAACACCTCGCGGCCGCGCTCGACCAGTTTCTGCGCCTCGTCGGCAGCCTGGATGTGCTGGATGCAGTACGCGTCTGCGCCATCGTCGTGGCGCGCTTGGAGGTATTCGACCATCCGTTCGAACGCTCGCCCGGCGGTGCGCACCCGCTCGACGGGAGTGATCTCCGACTCGAGCGTGAGGATCGGCTTGATCTGCAGGGTCGACCCGAGCCAGGCGCGGGCGGCGCCCACGCGCCCGCTGCGCCGCAGGAACTCCATCGTGTCGATGCAGAACCACATCTTCATGTTGTCGCGCGCCGCTCGGGCCCGCTCGGCGACGGCTGCCCCATCGCCGCCGGCCCGCGCCGCCGCGGCGGCAGCCAGCAGCATCAGCCCCATGCCGCCGCAGGCGGTCGCCGAGTCGATCAGCGTCACCCGGCCCGGGTCGTAGCCGGCTTCGGAGAGCTGGTCTCGCGCCTGCATGCCGGCCTGGTGGGTGCCCGAGATGCCGGCGGACAGATGGATCGAGACGATCTCACGGCCTTCGTCGAGCAGCGGCCGCCAGACTTCGAGGAAATCGCCGATCGAAGGCTGTGACGTCGTCGGCAGCTGCTCGGCGGTGCGCAGGTCCTCGTAGTAGGCGTCGAAGTCCGGCAGGTCGATCTCTCGGTCCTGGCGGTGCTGCCAGTGCACGTATAGCGAGACCTGGTGCAGCTCGTTGGCCTTGATCAAGTCCGTCGGCAGATAGTGCGTCGTGTCGGAGACGATCGCGACGGCCGGCATCGACGTGGACCCTAGTGGGCCGCCCAGAAACATTCCACCCGCAAGGGCGGACGCAGATGCCCGCCATGCGGCGTCCTCGGTCGGGGCAATGGCGCTGCCATTGCACCCTCCCTGCGTCCTTGCCTGACGGCCCCTGCGCCTCGCCCTTTCCGGCGCAAAGTTCCCGGGCGACCCACCAGATGATCTTGGGGTGATAGTGCGGGCGCCTTCAGCCCGCTGCGTAGACTGCCCCGCCGATGTCGAAGACACTTGTGACAGGTGCCACCGGGATGGTTGGTTCGCACGTCGCCCGTGCGCTGGCCGAGCGCGGTGACGACCTCCGCTTGACGATGCGGCCAGACTCGGGGCGCGACAACCTGGCGGGGCTCGAATACGAGGCCGTGACGTGCGACATCCTCGACCGTCGCGCCGTGCGCCGCGCGATGAAGGGAGTCGACCGCGTCTTTCACATCGCCGGCACGACCTCGCTGCGGATGCGCCCGGAGCTCGTGTACCGGATCAATGTTGATGGCACTCAAACGGTCCTCGAGGAGGCGCTGCGCGCCGGCGTGGCGAGCGTCGTCCACACGTCGTCGATGGGCGCGGTGGGACCCGCGCCGCGGGGGTCCACGGCCGACGAAACGCAGCATTTCCAGCTGACGGGCCCCGAGATCCCGTACGTCAGCTCCAAGCGCGAGGCGGAGGTCGTCGCGCTGCGCCTGGCCGTGCGCGGCCTGCCGGTCGTGATCGTTAACCCGTGCCTGGTCTTCGGTCGCGGCGACAACCACCGCTCCTCGACCGAGATCGTTCGCCGGTTCCTGCGGCGCGAGATCCCCGCCTATGTCGATGGCGCGCTGAACATCGTCGACGCGACCGACGTCGCGCGCGGCCACCTGCTCGCCGAGGAGCACGGCACGATCGGCGAGCGCTACCTCCTCGGCAATCGCAACTACACGCTCGACCGACTGTTCTCCGACCTCGCCCGCCTGTCGGGCGTCGAGGGTCCGCAGCTCAAGCTGCCGCTGCCGGCCGCGCTCGCACTCGCCGAGACGCTCGAGCGGCTGCCCGGCGTGCAGCCCGCGATCACCACCATCGAGGTGTCGGCCTTGGGGCAATGGTGGGCGTTTCGCTCGAACAAGGCGAAGAACGAGCTGGGCTACAAGCCGACCCCGCACGAGGACACCGTCGAGGCGACGATCGCGTGGTTCCGCGAGCGCGAGGGGTCAGAGCTCGCTCGCGCCGGCGCACGCCAGCCGCTCCCGCTGCGCGCCACCGGGTTCGCGCTGCGACAGGTCGGCGGCCTCGTCCAACGTTTCACCTAGGTGATCGGCGATGGCGACGCTGTACCGCTGCAGGACACCCACCGACTGGCTTTGCCCGTGCGGGCGGGTGGCTCGTATGCTGCGCTCGGAGGGCATCGAGCACAAGCAGGTGCGCACGCCGTGGCGCAAGCGGGACCGGGCCGAGGTCGAAGCGCTCAGCGGCCAGCGCCACGTCCCGGTGCTGGTGATCGAAGGCGAGACGATCTGCGACTCGCGGCGGGTCGTCGAGCACCTGCGCTGGCGACGCGAGCAGGGCACGCCCTGAGCGCTGTCTGCGGGCGGTCGCGCCCCCCGCTAGAGTCCGCGCACTGATGCCCAAACGCACAGTTCTGCTCTCACTGCTTTTCGTGCTGGCGCTCGCGTCGCCGGCCTGGGCAGGCGCCCCGACGATGCCCCTCGGCCAGGTCGCGCGCGGCATGCACTGCACGGGGTTGTCCGTCGTTCAGGGCACGACTATCTCGTCCTTCGACGTCGACGTGGTCGACGTGATAGTCGGCGTGAAGGGAGAGCAGGCCAGGATCCTCGTGAGAGTCTCGGGACCGGCGATCGACGCGTCGGGGATCGCTCAGGGTTTCTCGGGCTCGCCGGTCTACTGCACCGATGCGGCAGGTGCGCAGCGGGTCATCGGCGCGATCTCGGAGACCGTGGGCGAATACGGCGAGAAGGTCGGCCTCGTCACGCCGATCGAGCAGATCCTCGGCGCTCCGGTCTCACCCCCGCCGACGGCCCACTACCGGCCGGCGCTGCTGCGTTCGGCCAAGCCCGCCGTCGGTCCGCTGAC
>DASZZG010000017.1:0-3268 GCA_035543355.1 Solirubrobacteraceae bacterium
GGGCAATCCGCTCTTCATCGTCGAGCTCGCTCGCTCGCGGGCCGTCGCGGCAGGTGACCTGCCGATCAACCTCCGCGGCGCGATCGCCGCGCGACTCGATGAGCTGCCACCGGCCGAACGTGAGCTGCTCCAGCGCTCGGCCGTCGCCGGCGAAACGTTCCGCGTTCGCGACGCAGCGTTGTTGAGCGATCGCGAGTCCGCGGACGTCGCGGGCGCGCTGGCGCGCATCGCGCACGCCCGCTACATCGACCGGGTCGCCGACGGGTACCGCTTCCATCACCCACTCATCCACGAGGTCGCCTATGACCGCCTGCCGGTCCCCGAGCGGATGCGGTTGCACGCACGTTATGCGCGCGAGGCCGTGCATCCCGAGGATGCCGAGGCACTCGCCCACCATTGGTGGGAGGCGCTCCGGCCACCGGACGCAGAATGGGTCTGGGAAGGTGAGCCCGACCTCCCGAAAATGCGCCGTGAGGCGTACGAGGCATACCTCGGGGCCGGGCAGCGACACGCCGATCGTTTCGCCCATGAGCGCGCGGTCGAGGTGTACACCCTCGCCCTGGCGCTCACCGGCGACGACCTCGAGGTCGCCGCCATCGAGCGCGCAATCGGCGTGGCGTTCGCGCGAAATGGGCAGGGTGACGACGCGTGGCAGCATCGTCTCCTTGCCATCGCGGCCTACCGCCGCGCGGGCGTCGATGCCCCGGCGAGCCTGTACGCGGAGACCGCGGCGATCCCGGTGTACAACTACGCGTTCTCGCGCACGCTCCCGCCGGACGACGTGGTCCTCGCGCTCCTCGGCGATGGCGAGCGTATCGCGCGCACGTCGAACGACACGCCCGCGCTGACCCGGCTGCTCGTCCAGCAGGCCTGGTACGTCGGCGCAACGGAGAAGGCCGATGAGGCCCTGGCGATCATCGACTCGGCTTCCGATCCGCTTCAACACGTCGACAGCCTGTTCCGACTTGCCGGGCTCCGGGGCTTGCGTGCCGAGATCGCAGACGCGGAGCAGACCTTCGATCGCGTCGACGCGCTCCTCGGGCGCGGCGCGAAGATCGACGAGATGGAGTACTTCATGTACCGGACGCGCAGCGCCTATCTCGCCGGCGAGCTCGAGCGGGCCGGGACCATCGCCGCTCAGGCGATCACGCTCAGTGCGGGCATGGGTCCGCATCTGCGGACGCATGCCCGTGGCACGCTCGCGACCGTCGCTGCCGCGCGCGGCGACTTGGCGACCGTGCTCGACCTCGCGGCGGAGGTGGAGGCGCTCGTCCGCGAGAACCCCGGCACGTCGTGGTGCGTTGTCGGCGCGACCGCACCCAGCTCCGGCGCGATCGCCTCAGCGCTTGCTGGAGACGCGGATCGTGCGCGCGCGTTCGTGGAGATCGTCGAGCGCATGCTCGCCAAGCCGGGACCGCAGCGCGCGAACACGCTCATTGCACCGTACGTGATGCTCGAGCGGGTCGGCGCCGAGGACATGGTGCCGACGCCGCCCGCGGTCGTGCGGCCATGGCACCTTCAGCTCGTCGACCCGATCGGACAGAACTTCGCGATCGCGCACGCGATGCTCGAGCGCTGGGACGATCTACGTGCGGACATCGGCACGCTCGAGCGGGCAGCTGCAAAGGGAAGCCGTCTCGCACGAGCGCTGGCCGAGGCCGCGACGGAGGAACTCGCCGCGGCGACCGGCGGCCCGCGCCCGGCGCACGCCCAGCTGCGCGGTCTCGGCTACGTCGGACTGAGCGAACAGCTATCCCACCGACCTGGCCACTCGACCAACGCGACAGCCTGAGCCAAGACCCGCCCTAGCCGACCTTCCCGTCGCGTCATCCGAGACGACGAACGTCTTCCCCGCAGCGAGGATCGACCTGTGGGTCATGTCATGGCCGGGCTGAGAGCTGTTGGCGGGATCGTGGTCGCCCGTGGGCGACCTGATAATTCGCAAGACTGCGCGGAGGGTGGCAGAGCGGTCGAATGTGGGTAGTGACGTCGGTATGGTCCAGTGGGGTAACCGGATGCCGTTCGGCCAATCTCGCCCAGGTCACTGACTTCTCACGGGCGGGGGCCTCTAAGATGCGCAGAGCGGCGGAAGGCGGGTAACGCAGATGAGGGTGGCGGGTCTCGCGGCCCCAGGCGGCACAGCCGCTCTCCAGCGGGTCGCGTTGTTCGGGATCTCGGTCGTCATCGGTGTGGTCGTCGCGATGAGCTGGAACGGCTCTGCCGCCGGCGCGATCTACGACGGATTCCTGCAGCTGTTCCTCGACCCGACGGCCCAGATCGCTGGCGCGGCCGCCGGCATCGCCTTGGCGTTCCTTGTGGGGGCTATTCACCTCGTCCACATATGAGGCCTGCCGGCGGCGTTGGCCGCCATGCCCCTCGTGCGGGGGCGGGGAGGGAAGGCCGAGTGGCTGAAGTCGGCGCTCGTGCTCGCCATCGGCATGGTGGCGGTCACCGCGGTGTGGGGCGTCCTTGTCGCGCTCGCCGGGGCTGCCTTCGCGGACTTCTTCCGGTCCTCGCGCAACATGGCGCTGGTCATGCAGCCTGTCCTCTTGGTCATGGGCGCGCTGATGCTCGTCATCGCACTGGGCGAGTTTGGGCTCATCCGCCGGATGCTCCCCGAGTTGCACCCGGCGTCGGTCGCCGTCCAGGGCATCTCCAGCACCGCCGCTGGGAGCTATGGGCGGACGGCGATGCTCGGCGTCACCATCGCCGCGACTTTCGGCATCGTCTGCACGCTGCCGCCGTATCTCGCGCTGCTGCTGAACGTCGCCGTCGTCGGGAGCGTGGCGTATGGTGCCCTCGCGCTCGGCGCGTACGGGCTCGGCCTGGCGACGCCGATTCTGCTTGGGAGCGTCGCCCTCGTTCCAGCCGGCCGCGCGACGCGGCTTCTGGACTGGCTCGCGGCCAAGCGCGAGGGGCTCCACGTGGCACAGGGCATCCTGTTCGCGGCCCTTGGCGCGCTGGTCCTCGTGTTCTTCTGGATACGCTACGCGGTCCCACCCTCGTGAGCCGGCGTCCGTGACTGCGCGAGGTTCGCCGCCGCCGGCGTAGGCGCGATCATCTGCTGCAAGGTCGTTTTTCTGGCGTGCGTTTCTGGTCGGTCCGGCGCGTCATTCGTGCTCAGGCTAAGTCGCTAGGTCACTTTTCTTCGACACTTCCCGTTCAAGGAAGAGGCGTCATGGGTTCGACCCATCCGGCTACAGGGCTGAATCGGCCGGCCGTCCTGGCAGTGCGCCTTCGTGCGAGATCCGCACGACGTCCGCACCAC
>DASZZG010000018.1:0-1716 GCA_035543355.1 Solirubrobacteraceae bacterium
GACGCCCTGCTCGACGTTCGAGCGCACGTCGATCGACTCGTCGAGCACCGGCTCCTGCTCGAGCAGTCCGACTGTCGCCCCCGGAGCTAGGACTGCGTCGCCGCGGAAGCCGGTGTCGACTCCGGCCATGATCCGCAGCAGCGTCGACTTGCCGGCGCCGTTGAGCCCTAGAACACCGATCTTCGCTCCCGGCAGGAAGGAGAGCGAGATGTCCTTGAGCACCTCGCGATTGGGCGGGTGCGAGCGCGACAGGCGATGCATCGAATAGACGTATTGCTGGGCCATCTCAGCGTTCAGGATAGAAGCGTTGCGCCATTGGGCACGCGGCGGCTGGGCCGCTAACGTACGTGGGCTATGCCCCAGGTACTCGACGTCGAGCAGGCGCTCTTCCTGCTGGAGCTGGAAGCCCCGTTCGATGTACGCTCGGTCCAGCTTGCCCGCCGTCGGATGGCCAAGCGCTGGCACCCCGACATCGCGCCACCGGGCCGCCAGCACGAGCACGAGCGTCATCTCAAGGCGGTAAACGAGGCCGCCGACACGCTCGAGCGCCTGGCGGAGGCGGTACGCGGCGGGCGCGTCTCGCGCAACGCCGTGCGCGCTTCGGCGGCCGCCGCGCGCAAGGCGCGGGCCGAGGCTGGGCGCCGCGCCTACGAGGAGGAGCAGCGCCAGCGCGAGCGCGACGACGAGCGCCGCCGCTACGACCCCTTCGGCTCGCGCGCGCCCGATCACTCCGTCGTTCACCGCTACGCGCGCTGCGTGACATACCCCGAATGGGGCGTCGGCACGGTGACCGGGATCTACTTCTCCGGCTCCGAGGACGACTCACAGCAGTGGGCGCGCGTAAGGTTCGCGGTCGGCGTGCGCACGGTTCCCGCCGGGTCGCTCCAGTTCGTCGACTTCTCCAAACCCGACGCGGGCGCCGACCGCGTTCAGCGCTTCATGCTCGCCGCCCAGCACGCGATGGCCGAGGGCGAGCATGCGCTGGCGGCGCAGCGGCTCGTCTACGCGCGCGACGCCGATCCGCGCAACGCAACCGTCCTGCGGCTGATGACGATGGCCTTCTGGCAGGCGCGCAACCTGGCGGCGGCTGCCCGGGCGGTGCGCGATTGGGGGCGCGTCGAGGGTGAGCGCGCGCTCGTGCACCGGACCGCCTCGCGCATCTACGAAGACATGGGCGCGCTCAGCATCGCTGTCGAGTCGGCGGAGCGCGCCGCGGCGCGCGGCCCCGCGGACGCTTCCGCCTGGGAGCGCGTCGGCCGCCTGCGCCTGCGCCTGGGAAATCGCGGAGCGGCGATCGCGGCGCTCGAGCGCGCGCGCCTGATCGCACCGAGCGTCACGGGGCTGCTGGACCTCGCGCTCGCGCACCAGCTTGCGGGCGACGTCGGCGCCGAGGCATCGGCCTGCGAGGCGGCCACGCGACTCGAGCCCGACAACGCCCAGGCCTGGGCGCGCTACGCGCACGCGCTGGCACGCACCGACCGGGTAACCGACTGCCTGGCCGCGTGCGAGCGCGCGCTGGCGCTGAACGACGACCCCGAGGTGCGCAATCTGCTCGACCGCGTACGCGCCGCGCAGCCGCGCGAGCTCGAGCAGCCTGCCGCCGCCTGACCGCCGTCTTAGGCGCCCACAGAGTCCGTGGAGATGAAAGAGGCCGCTGACGAGGTTCGGCTGAGCATCCACCTCGACCCGTCCGACGAGGTCCCGTCTCGCTACGTC
>DASZZG010000019.1:0-6690 GCA_035543355.1 Solirubrobacteraceae bacterium
ACCGGCATAGCGCCGCAACGCCGTCAGGATCGTCCCGTCGCCGCCGAGCGAGAACGCGAGCTCGACCTGCTCGAGGTCGGTGGCGTCGGTGACGATGCCATCGCCGGGCTCGAGTGAGTGCTTGCGCGTCTCATCGGGATCGAACAGCAGCGTGACGCCGGCGCGAGCCGCGGCGGCGCGCAGGACGCCCAACGCGGCCGCGGTCTCGAGTGGGCGCCGGTGAGTGAACACCGCGGCGGCGCGGCTCACGGCTCGACCTCGCGGACCGCCGCCTCGACGTCCGCAACAGCGCCGCGCCCAGCCTCGGCGAGCCAGATGAAGGTCTCGAGGTTGCCCTTCGGCCCGGGCAGGCCCGAAGATGCGAATCCTTGAACGGCCACACCCAGGTCGGTGGCCGCCGCCGCGACTGCCAGCAGCGCGTCACGGCGCGCCCCGGCGTCGCGTACCACGCCACCTCGCGCGATCAGCTCGCGTCCAACCTCGAACTGGGGCTTTACGAGCGCCAGGCAATCGAACTGGGGCGCGGCGCACGACAGCACCGCGGGCAGGACCTTGGTGAGCGAGATGAACGAGACGTCGACTGTGATCACGTCCGCCGCCCATGGCAGCTCGCCGGGGCGCAACGTTCGGGCGTTGCGGCGCTCCAGCGGGGTCACGCGCGGATCCTGGCGCAGCTGCCAGTGCAGCTCGCCGTAGGCGACGTCGACGGCGACGACCTGCGCGGCACCCGACTGCAGCAGGCAGTCGGTGAAGCCGCCCGTGGACGCGCCGATGTCGAGGCAGCGCCGCCCCGCGACGCTCACGCCCGTGCGTGTCAGCGCGTTGGCCAGCTTGCGGCCGCCGCGCGAGACGTAGTCCGGCGCCTGCTCGACGTCGATCGTCACGTCCTCGGTGACGAGCTGGCCGGGCTTCTGCGCGCGGCGCCGGTCATTGCCCAGGCGGACCCTCCCGGCAAGCACGAACGCAGCCGCACGACTGCGCGATTCGAACAGGCCGCGCTGCTGTAGCAGCGCGTCGAGGCGCACCTTGGACACAGCGCGAACGCTACCGGCCGGCGGCGCGGCGCCGGAGAGCGCGCTTGTGTGACGCACGTCACACAAGCTGACTGGCTAGTCAGCCAAACTGCTCGTCATGACCGCTTTCCGACTGATCCCGTTCACGCTCCACGGGGCGATCGAGCTGTTGATCGGCCTCGCCCTGATGGTCGCGCCGTTCGCTCTCGGCTTTACCGCCGCGGGCACGCTGGCCGCGGTGCTGATCGGGGCGATGCTCTTCGGTCTCGCCCTCGGCACGTCCAACGTGGAGCCCGGTGGTCGCGGCGTTTCGATCGCGGCTCACTACTCGCTCGACGTCGCGGCAGTGCTCGGGCTGCTCGGTGCAGCGCTGGTGCTGGCGCTCGCAGGGGACCGCAACGCGGGAATCGCGTTCGTCGCCGCATTCGCTGCCCAGCTGGCGCTTGCGACCACCACCCGCTACAGCGAGCGGGGCTAGATCTTCTCCCATAGATCCACATACAGCCGGCTAGATCGATAGCTGAGCACCCATAGTCGCATCTCTCCTCCCCGGAACGGCCCGCCTCGGCGGGCCGTTCCGCTTCTGGAGACAGATCGGCTGGGTCGAGCTCGGCTAGGAGTGGGCGATGGCGGAATGTGGATCCAGCATCGCGGCCTCGATCCGCTCCGCGATCCGCTCACCGGTGAAGCCCACCTCGGCATGCAGCAGCGGCGGCTTGCCGTGCGTCACGTAGCGGTCGGGCAGGCCGACGCGCAGAATGCGTGGCGCGGCCCCGCCCTCGGACAGCGTCTCCCACACCGCCGTGCCGAAGCCGCCCGCGAGCACTCCCTCCTCGACGGTCACGAGCAGTTCGTGCTCCGCCGCGAGCTGGGCGGCGAGGCCGGCGTCGATCGGCTTGGCGAAACGCGCGTCGGCGACGCTGACTTCCAGTCCGCGCTCGGCGAGCAGGTCCGCCGCCTCGAGCGCCTTGCCCACGCCGCTGCCGTAGCCCAGCAGCGCCACACGGCGCCCCTCGCGCAGCAGCTCACCCGTCCCGATCGCGATCGGGGCGGGCTCCGCGGGCAGCGTCACGCCGACCGCCGCGCCGCGCGGATAGCGGATCGCGACCGGACCGTCGTCGTGCTCCAGCGCGGTGCGCAGCATGTGCGTCAGCATCGCCTCGTCGCGCGGCGCCATCAGGACGATGTTCGGCAGGCAGCGGAGGTAGGCGATGTCGAACGCGCCGTGATGGGTTGGCCCATCGTCGCCGACGAGGCCGGCGCGGTCCATGCAGAAGACCACGTTGAGCTTCTGCAGGCAGACGTCGTGGACGATCTGGTCGTAGGCGCGCTGGAGGAAGGTCGAGTAGATCGCGGCCACCGGCTTGGCGCCCTCGAGCGCCAGCCCGGAGGCGAACAGGATCGCGTTCTGCTCGGCGATGCCGACGTCGAAGTAGCGGTCGGGCAGCTCCCGCTGGAGGATGTCGAGACCCGTGCCGGTGTTCATCGCGGCGGTGATGCCGATCACGCGCTCGTCGCGCCTGCACTCCGCCACCAGCGCGTTGCCGAACACCGTGGTGTACTGCGGCGGCCCGCTGGGTTTCGCCACCGCCGGCGCCTTTGCCGTGGCCGGAGCGCCGTCGCGAATCGACTTGGGCTTGGCGGCATGCCATTTCTCCATGCCCTCGAGCCCGCCGTCCTCGGCCGGCGCGAAGCCTTTGCCTTTGACCGTGGCGATGTGCACGACCACCGGCCGCTCGGCCGCCAGCGCCTCCGACAGCGCCTCGCGCAGGGCGGGGACGTCGTGGCCGTCGATCACGCCGACGTAGGCGAAGTCGATCTCCTCCCACCACAGACCGGGCGCCCAGAAGGCCTTTATCGACTCCTTGAACTGAGGGCCGAGCCGCTCGAAGCGCGCGCCGATGCCCGCGGGAAGCTTGGTCAGGCCGCCTTCGACACCCTCGCGCGCGCGGTACAGCTTGGGGTGCAGACGGATGCGGTTGAAGTAGCGCGACATCGCGCCGACATTGGGCGCTATCGACATGCCGTTGTCGTTCAGGACCACCACGAAGGGTGTGCCTAGACCCCCCGCGAGATGGAGCGCCTCGAACGCGACCCCGCCGGTCATCGCGCCGTCGCCGATCACGGCGACCACACTGCCGTCGGGCGCGTGGCCGTCGAGCATCGCCTGTTTGATCCCAACCGCGTAGCCGACCGAAGTCGACGCGTGGCCCGCGCCCATGATGTCGTGCTCTGACTCCTCGATCGAGCAGAAGGGCGCGAGGCCCTCGTACTGGCGGATCGTCTTGAGCTGATCGCGCCGGCCGGTCAGGATCTTGTGCGGGTACGCCTGGTGGCCGACGTCCCAGAGGATCTTGTCGCGCGGCGAGTCGAGCAGCGAATGCAGCGCCACGGCAAGCTCGCAGGTACCGAGATTGGCGCCAAAGTGCCCACCGACCTCGCCGACTGTCTCGATGATGTGCTCACGCACCTCCTGGGCCACCTGCTGTAGCTCAGTCTCGGAGAGGCCACGCAGGTCCTGTGGACTGTCGATGTGGTCGAGCAGCTTTGTCATGAGGTCCTGGTGATGATGAAGTCGGTGATCTCTTCCAGCTCGGGCGCCCCGCCCGGCGCCGCTTCGCCGAGCGCCAGCCGCGCCTTGCGATGCGAGGCCGCCGCCAGCTCGCGCGCCTGATCGAGCCCGAACTCGGACACGTAGGTCCGCTTGCCGTGACGCTCGTCGCTGCCGCGTGTCTTGCCCAGGGCGTCATCTGTACCTGTCACGTCGAGGATGTCGTCAACGATCTGGAACAGCACGCCGAGCTCCGCCGCAAACGAACGGAACGGGATTGTCGCAGGTTCGCTCAACCCGGCGAGGTGTAATACGCAGCGAACGGCCGCCCCTATCAATCGGCCGGTCTTCAGCTCGTGCAGCCGCCGCAGCCCCTCCGACCCGCCGGGCGCGGTCTCGGCGACGTCGATGTACTGGCCGCCCACCATGCCCGCGACCCCGGTCGCGACGGCGAGCTCGCCTGCGGCGGCAAGGACGCGCCGCGGCTCGCCGCGCTGGTGGATGAGCACGTGGAGCATCGCCTCGGCGTAGAGACCGTCGCCGGCGAGGATCGCGACGTTCTCGCCGAACACGCGATGGCAGGTCGGCCGGCCGCGGCGCAGGTCGTCGTCGTCCATCGCCGGTAGGTCGTCGTGGATCAGCGAATAGGTGTGGATCAGCTCGAGCGCCGCGGCGATCGGCATGACCCCGTCGGCCTCGAGGCCGACGGCGCGCGCGGTCGCCAGCGCAAGCACCGGTCGGATGCGCTTGCCTCCGGCCAGCAGCGAATAGCGCATCGCGTCGGCCAGCCCCTGGGTCGCGGGCTCGGAGGCGAAAGGCATCTCGGCGAGATACGCCTCGACGCGATCGCGCAGGCCCTCGGGGTAGTCCTGATCGCGTGCCTGGGACCCCGGTAGTCCGGGAGGAACCACTATTCCGACTCGTCTGCTCGGGTGGGCTGCTCGGTGAGCGCCGCCCGCGCCTGACGGTCGAGCTCGGCCGCCGCGGCGGCGGCGAGTCGCGAGCACTCCTCGACGAGCTCGGCCGCGGCGTCCGGCGAAAGCTCCTCCTCGCGTAGGCGCGCCGCCAATCGCGAGAGGCTTTCGGTCAGGTCGTCGAGCTCGCTCATCGCGTGGAGGGATTCTCGCGCAGGTCGCCCAGCGCCGCTCCGAGGATTCCGTTGACAAACCCGGGGGCATCGGTGGCGCAGAAGCGCTTGGCGGTCTCGACCGCCTCGTCGATCGCGCCCTCGGGAGGGATCGGATGCTCCGCGATCGCCATCTCGGGGTGTCGCAGCTCGAGCAGCGCGACGCGCATGATGTTGCGTTCGAGGGGCGCGATTCGATCTAGCGCCCAGCCGCTGGCGTGACGCTCTATGACCTCATCGAGCTCTTCCTGATGGTCGAGCACGGCGTGTGCGAGCCCGCGCGTGAACACGGGCGCGTCGCGAACGAAGCAGTCGTCCACCGGCCGCCGGGTCACGTCGTGCTGGTAGAGCGCGAAGACCGCGGCCCGGCGCTGCTCGGCCCTACGCACGCGAGGTCCTACGAGGCACGCGACATGTACTCGCCGCTGCGCGTGTCGACGCGCACGCGCTCGCCGACGTTGACGAACAGCGGTACGTGAACGCGGGCTCCCGTCTCGAGCGTCGCGGGCTTGGTACCTCCACCGGACGCCGTGTCGCCGCGGACTCCCGGTTCGGCCTCGGTCACCTCGAGCTCGACGGTGGTCGGGACCTGGACGTCGGTCGGCGCGTCGTCGATGAACAGCACTTCAAGCTCGTCGCTGGGCTTCATCCAGCGCAGCGGCTCGGAAACCGAAAGCTCTGCGATCGTCATCTGCTCGTAGGACTTCGTGTCCATGAAGTGCGCGTCGGTGCCGTCCGCGTAGAGGAACTGCATCCGCCGCGACTCCGTCCGCACCGCGCGAAACTTCTCACCCGCGCGAAAGGTCTTGTCGATCACAGCGCCATCGCTCGCGCGACGCAGCTTCGCGCGCACGAACGCTCCTCCCTTGCCGGGCTTGACATGTTGGGACCCAAGCACCTTGAAGACGGTGCCGTCGACCTCGATGTGGTTGCCGTTCTTGAGCTGGTTGGTTGAAATCACGGCTGCTGAGGGTAGCGGGCGAGGTCATCGGCGGGAGGGCGTCTGCAGCAGCCTGCGGAGGTCAGCGGCGAGCTTGGCGCGATCGTCGTGAAGCTGGCGCCACGTGATCCGCACCACTCGCCAGCCCGCGGTGTGCAGCGCGCGGTCGCGGGCGCGATCGCGCTCGAATGCCGCTGCTGTCCCATGAGCGGCCCGGCCGTCGAGCTCGATCACGAGCCCGTGGGCGCGCCACACGCAATCGCATTCGATCCATCGCCCGGCGACGAACAGCGGCGCATTCAACTCCGGCGCCGGCAACCCAGCGGCGACGAGGACATCCCTGAATCGCCCTTCGAGCTCGCTGCGCGTGATCTCGAACCCGAGCCTACTGTTCGCCAAGATGGCCTTGATCGCGCCGACGCCGCGGCAGCGCGGATGGCGCTCGACAAGGTCCGCGAGCGAGGACGGGTCACCGAGCCGGCGCACCTCCGCCTCGTTGGCCGCGCGCTCGACCTGTCGGGTCGGCACGACCGCGGCGAGATCGAGCAGCGTGCGCGGGAGGGTCGTCACAGGAATGTTGCGGACGGTCGTGATCTCGTCCGCGGCGAGGCTGTGGTTGTGGGCCGTAACCGCTCGGCCCAATCGGCGCCGGCGCGGGGCGGTCACCTCCACACGCTGTGTCGAACGCACTTCCCAGAGAGCCGCGGCCAACCGGTGACTGAGGACGGCACCGGGCCCGGCGGCGAAGATCGCCGCCATCCACGTTCCTTCCCGGGTTACGACCCGGTGGCCAACGATCTAAACGCCCCGGTACACGAGGTGGAGGCGCCCGCAATCGACACGATGGTCGATCGCGCCCGGCGTGATCCCGAGGTCGAGCAGCTGGAAGCGCGCGACGACACCGTGCTGACCCTCTGCCAGGTCGGCGATCACCCGGTCAACTTGACGGCCGTCAACTGGACCCTCTATGACCCGGTCTCGTGACGGTTCAATATCCACGGCCCAAGATTGACGGCCAAAGCCGCACGTAAGGCTCGCGGTCTGTGCCGGCTTTATTGCG
>DASZZG010000020.1:0-16832 GCA_035543355.1 Solirubrobacteraceae bacterium
CCGGCGCCCCCGCAGCGACCGGTTGTGCGGCCGCCTGCTCCGCTGCGGCCTCCGCCTCCAGTCGCGCCTGTTCCTCCGCCTCGCGCCGCGCGCGCTCCTCGGCCACTCGGCGGGCCTGCTCCTCGGCCTCGAGCCGCGCACGCTCCTGCTCGGCGGTGAACGTGTGATGGCCCTCGGCGACGACATCGGCGATCGCGCCTGCGATCAACGCGCAGGAACGCATTGCGTCGTCGTTACCGGGGACGACGTAGGAGATGCCGTCGGGATCGCAGTTCGTGTCAACGAGTCCGATGATCGGAATCCGCAACCGCTGTGCCTCGCGCACCGCGATCGCCTCGGTCCGAAGGTCGGCGACGAAGATCGCGTCCGGCACCCGCTGCATGTTCTTGACGCCGCCGAGGTTGGCGCGCAGCTTGGTGAGATCGGCCTCGGCCGACAGGCGCTCGCGCGTCGGCAACAGCCCGAGCTGGCCCTCGGCCTCGTAGTGCTCGAGGTCGTGCAGGCGCTTGATCCGCAACGAGATCGTCTGGAAGTTCGTCAGCAGGCCCCCGAGCCAGCGATGATTGACGTAGTGCTGGCCGCTGCGCACAGCGCATTCCTGAATTGCGTCGCGGGCCTGCTTCTTGGTGCCCACGAACAGCATCGTCCCGCCGCGATGCGCCAGCTCGGACGCGAATTGCTGCGCCTGCTCGAGCAGCGCCCGCGTCTGCAGCAGGTCGATGATGTAGATGCCCCCGCGCTCGCCGAAGATGAAGCGGCGCATCTTGGGGTTCCAGCGGCGCGTCTGGTGACCGAAGTGGACGCCGGCCTCCAGCAGCTCCTTGATGCCAACTGAAGCCACTGCTTGCTCCCTTGATATTGAGTTGCGAAGCCCGTTCGGAGCCACGCGGCCCCGGCAGCTGCCACGGCGGCTGGGCCGCCGGTTGGCTGTCGGGCAGGGTCCGCGCAGCGACCCGAGCGGGGTCGACTGCAGAATTGCTGACGATTGTACGCAAGTTCTTGCGCACACCTTCGTTGTCAGCAATGCAGGCCGGCCCCATCCCCTACCTTGTGGCCGGCCTGCGCATAGAACCGGGCTCCCTCCCCTACCTCCGGTGGCCCGGTTCGTCAGGCGGGGAGACTCGCCAATGAGCAGGGTGTGACGAGGCGGCTGTGGACGGGCCGCCTCGTCGCTGTTCCGGGTCCTCATCGGCCCGCCGACTCGAGCGCGCGCCGCAGATCGGGCGGCAGCTCGGATGAGACGTCTACACGCGCGCCGCCGATCGGGTGATCGAACGCCAGGCGCGCGGCATGCAGGAATTGGCGCTCGAGGCCGTAGACGCCCTTTGTGCCGTAATCGGGGTCGCCCGCGACGGGATGGCCGATCGCACGCAGATGCGCCCGGATCTGGTGCGTGCGACCCGTTTCGAGGCGCACGCGCAGGAGCGTCGCGTCCGGCAGGGCACGCTCGAGCGCGAAGTGCGTAAGCGCGGGTCGCGGGGAGCCGGTGTCGGTGGAGAAGCGGGTGCGAACGCGGCGGTCGCGCCCGATCGGCGCGTCGATCGTGCCGCTGCGGGCGGAGGGACGCCCCTCGACGAGCGCCAGATACTCGCGCAGCACCTTGCGCTCGGCGATCTGGCGGCGCAGCGCGCGATGAGTGGCCTCGTCGCGCGTAACCACGAGCAGGCCGGAGGTGTCGCGGTCGAGCCGATGCACGATGCCGGCACGCTGAGGGTCGGGGCCGCCGCGGGCGCGACCGGCGAGCGCATCGACGAGCGTGCGCCCCCGATGTCGCGCGCCGGCCGGATGGACCACGAGGCCCGCCGGCTTGTCGACCACCAGCAGGTGCTCGTCCTCCCAGACGACCGCCACGTTGGCGATGCTGGACGCGGCGGCGGCTGTGACGTCATCGGGCGGATCATCGATTGCGATCGTCTCGCCGCCCGCAAGCGTGTGGCTCTTCGCCCGCCGTTCACCGTCGACACGCACGCCACCGGAGTCGAGCAGGCGCTGGGCTCGCGCACGCGAGCCCAGCGGGCCGGCGAGGAAGGCGTCGAGCCGCGTGCCGCCGGCACTGCTCGGGACCTCAAGCTCGTGCACGCTGACGTGCGCTCGTCTCGATGACCAGCAGCAGCGCGATCACGCCGAACGTTATCGCCGCGTCGGCGAGGTTGAAGGCGGGCCACAGCGGCACGTTGATGAAGTCGATCACGCCGTCGCCACGAACGCGATCGAGCAGGTTTCCGCCGGCTCCGCCGAGCAGCAGCCCGGTCGGCAGCCACAGCAACGGAGCGTGCGCATGAGTGACGAAATAGGCCAGCAGGACGCCCAGCGCGAACAGCGTCGCCACGACCACCACGGTGCCGCCGTGCGGGAACAGTCCGAACGCGACCCCGTGGTTGCGCTGGTTGACGAAGTCGATCCCGAGGAAGACGTTGCGCGTCTCGCCACGACCGATCCATTCGGTCACCAGAGCCTTGCTCAATTGATCTGCCGCGACGACCACCAGCACGACCACACCCACTCGCCGCCAGGCGACGCCCCGCCGCAAGCGGCCCGGCTCGTCCATCGCACTAGTGGTCCGTCCTGTGAGTCCGTGCATCCTTGGGCGGTGGGTGGCTAATACCCGCGGATCAGCCGGGCGATCAGGCCGCCGCCAATCTGCAGCACGAGGATCGCCAGGATCGGCGAGAAGTCGATTGGCCCCGCCATCGGGATGATCCTTCTGAAGATGCGCAGGTACGGCTCGCAGACGTCGCGCAGAAACCCCAGCAGCGCGTCTGACCAGCGCGAGTACGGGATTCGCATGCCGAAAGAGAGCACCATCGAGCTGATGATGTAGACGAAGATCAGGATCGTGTAGACGATCACCAGCGCGTCGATGAAGTCGGCGATCTGCGCGCGTGCGGTGGTCGCCAGGACGGTCATCGGCCCGCCTGCCCGGCGACCGCGTCGAGCGCGTCCGCAAACGCCGCGCGCACCCCGCCGCGCTCCAGCGCGGCCAACCCCCGCGCCGTCACCCCGCCCGGCGACGTGACGTCGCGGCGCACGGCAAGCGTGTCGTTGTCGCGGGCGCGCAGCAACTCCGCGAAGCCGGCGAACGTCTCGCTCACCAGTTCGGCCGCAACGGGAGCCGGCAGGCCGTACTTGACCGCCGCGTCGATCTGGGCCTCGGCGACCAGCGCCAGGTACGCCGGGCCGGTGCCCGAGACAGCCGTCGCGATGTCGATCAGCTGCTCGGGCAGGGTGACGATCCGCCCGACGCGACTGAAGCGCTCGAGCACGGCCTGCTCGAGCGCAGCATCGATCCCCGGCGTCGGCGTGTGGCAGATCACGCCGTGGCAAACCTCGATCGCGGTGTTGGGCAGCAGACGGACGACCGGACGGTCGGGATAGGCGGATTGGAGCGCGGAGATCGGCACGACGGCGAGCAAAGACGCCACGGCCTTGGCAGCGTCGCCGATCTCGGCCGCGACCGCTTCGAGCTGTGCCGGCTTGTGGCAGAGAACGATCAGGTCCGCGCGCCGGGCCAGTTCGGCGTTCGAGTCGAGCGCCTCACCGCCGAGTTCGCGCACCAATTCGGCCGCACGGCCGGATCCGCCGTCCGTGCACAGGACGGGCTCGCCCCAGCCGCGGGCGAGCGCACGCGCGATGTTCCCTGCTCCGACGAGCCCGACCACCATGGCGCCAAGGCTACCGGCGCGCCGATCTCACCCGCAGCCGCGCGGACCTCAGCTCTGGTTGAAGAAGCCCTTTTCGATCAGCCGCGCGCGTTCCTCGGCGGAAACCTCGACATTGCGCGGCGTCAGCAGGAAGACCTTGTCGGCGATCCGCTGCATGCCGCCGTCGAGCGCGTATGTGAGCCCGCTGGCGAAGTCGATCAGCCGCTTGGAGAGATCGGTCTCGGTCCCTTGGAGGTTGAGGATCACGGGGATCGCGTCCTTGAACTTGTCGGCCACATCCTGTGCGTCGTTGAAGGACTTGGGCACGACAAGGTGAACTCGCACGTCGGAGCGGCCGTTGCGCCCGCCGACCGGGCGCAGGACACCGGTGCGCCGATCTGAGGGGCCCGGCTCGTCCGCGAAGATGTCATCGAACTCATCGCGCCGCCGCCTGGCCGGCAGGCGACGGATGTTCGGGCGGTCGCGGTAGCGGTCTTCGAGCTGGGACTCGGGCTCGGGCTCGACGTACTCGTCGTGGTAGGGGTCGCGGTCCTCGGCGAGGCCGAAGTACACGAGAGTACGGTGCCAGGAGTCGCGGAACGCCATGCCGGTGAAGGGTTCGCCTCGGTCGCAGGATTCCCTGCAACCGGCATTATGACGCCCAGACGGCGCGGCCGACACTGTGGCTAGCTGTACAGGCGAGTGCCGATGCGCACGAGCGTGGCGCCCTCCTCCACCGCCACTGCGAAGTCCTGGCTTGTGCCCATCGACAGCCGCGCCAGGCCGTGACGCTCGGCGAGCTCGCGCAGGCGCGCGAAATAGGGCCGGCTGGCCTCTGGATCTTCCGCCAGCGGAGGCATCGTCATCAGGCCGCTCACGCGGACGCTGGAGCGCTCGAGCAGCGCGTCGAGCTGCTGCGGCGAAACGCCGCTCTTCGACTGCTCGCCGGAGAGATTGACCTCGATAAGGACCTCGCGGGCTGGGTCGACGTGATGCGCCAGCTGGGCCAGGGCCGAGTCGCTGGAGACCGAGTGGATCACCCGGGCGTGACCCACCAGCTGCTTGACCTTGCGCGATTGCAGGTGCCCGATGAAATGCCACTCGAAGCGGCCCGGCCAGGCGGCGGCCTTGGCGACAAGCTCCTGCGCGCGGTTCTCGCCGAGGGTGGTCAGTCCGGCGTCGGCAAGCGTTCCCAGTTCGGCCACGGGCAGGTACTTGACAGCCGCGACGATCACGACCTCGCCGCCGCTGCGTCCCGCACGTTCGGCGGCGGCGGCGATCTGCTCGCGCACGGTTGCAAGGTTCGCGCTCACTCGCCGCGGGTCCAGCTCCGTGAAGCTGCGCGTCACTTCTGCACTCGCCAGACGAGCCCCGCCTGACGCCCGGTTACGCCGCGGTCGCGCCGATGCGAGAAGAAGTGCTCCCGCGCCGTGGGGCAGATCGTGCACAACCCGACGTCGTGGATGCGCGCGACCCCCGCGCGCTCGAGCTCGCGCCGCGCGATCAGCTTGAGGTCGAGTCGATCGCTCTCGCGGAAGTCGAGGTCGCGCGCGGCGAAGGTCGCATGGACGTCCTCGTCGACCGTGTAGCAGCAGAGTCCGGCCCCCGGCCCGATGGCGGCGCTGATCGGGCCGCTTGCACCGAGGTCTTCGAGCGCGCGCACCCCCTCCCCCACGATCCCCCCGGCGAGCCCGCGCCAGCCGCCGTGCAGCATCGCAACTGCGCCGTCACCCGCCAGCGCGATCGGCAGACAGTCCGCGACCAGCACCATCGGGGCATGTCCCCGCGCCGATGTCGCCTGTCCATCGGCCTCGGCCGTCGCGTCCGCGCCCCCGTCGCCCGCGGCGCCGACACGCCGAACGTCCGTGCCGTGAACCTGGCGGCCGGTCAACAGCCCCTCCGGCGCCAGGCCGGCGAGCTCGGCGACGCGCGCGCGATTGACGCGCACATGATCTTCGTCGTCCTCCGTCGAGGTGCCGAGGTTGAGCGAGGCGTAGGCGTTCTCCGACACCCCGCCTCGCCGCGTGGTGAACAGCGCTATGGCGCTACCGAGCTCGATCTCGATCTGGTCGCCCAGGGCGCGAAACGGCGGCGGCAGCCTCACCGCACGGCGAGCTCGATGCCCTCGATCGGCTCGCGTTGGGCGTACTCGAAGTGCGCCCTCCCGGGGGCCGACAGCCGTTCCAGCAACGTGTTTCCATCCCACAGCGCAAGTTGCAGAGTCGCCACCTCGCTGTTGTAGCAATACGCAAGCTGGCCATCGGGATCGTGGTAGGTGACGCCGACCAGATCCTCCCGCCGCGCGACGACGTCGCCGACGAGCTTGCGCCCACCGGCGTTCGCCTCGAACGACCACGAGGTCAGCGCGAAGTGACTGTCATTGGTCGTGACCTGCAGCGGCCCGGTGGAGAGGAAATCCGCGCCGCCCACGTGGGCGACCACCGGCGTGCTCGGTCCGACCTCGCGGCCGAAGCGGGGAACGTAGACGGAGACGCCGTCGACGAACGTTCCGGGCCGTCGCTCGCCGTGGGTGGTCTCGAGATCGTTCGCGTGAATCCATGCCCAGCGGCCGGCGTGCTTCGAGCCCCACAGGTGGGCCTGGCCGCCGTGCGCGTCATCCAGCTCGATCGTGCGGCCCGCCCAGGTGATCGATCCTGAGATTGCGAGCGCGGGCTGCGGCAGCGTCAATATCGTCTTGGCGATCTTCGCCCGCTGGAGCAGCTGGCTGACATGCTGGTAGCCACGCGTCGCCGGCTCCCATGTCAGGTCCCAGGCGACGTCCTCGAAGGCTCCACGCGCGCTGCGCTCGTCGAGCGTCGCCTGCTCGACCCGCAGGCTGAAGGGATCCGCCTCGGCGGCCAGCTCAGCCGCGGGCCATGACGCCTTGCGGCCGACGTTCGCGGACGGATCGTTCGGATCCATCGCCATGAACCACAACGAGCAGGTCGCCTCGCCGTCCAGCGGCGCGACCATCGTGTAACGGATCCAGAAGCCGCAGCCGCTGCCTCGGTCGGTGAGCGAGAGGTAATAGACCTCGTAGTGGCCCGGGCCACCGTCCCAACGCAGCGCATTGTCTTGCCTGGACATCGGCGCGGATGCTAACCGCGCGCCGCCGCGAGCGCCGCCCGCAGCTCCTGCTCGCGGCCCACGGCCTCGCCGTCGAGCTTGCGCGCAAGCGCTGCCGCGAGTGCGCGTCCTACCTCTGGCCCCTCGGCGATGCCCGCCGCGAGCAGGTCGTCACCGTCGATCTCGAGCGCAACGTGGCGCAGCTCGTCGATCCATAGGCGAGCGGCGTCGTCGGCGCCGAGCGCGCCCGCGATCGCGACGGCTTCAACCGGTATCGGGGCCAGCAAGGCGGCGAGGGCCGAACGCGAGCTTGATGCCCTCATGCTCTCTGAGAGCCCCATCGGCAGCGTTGCGGCGGCGATTACGCGATCGCGCTCGGGCGCCTCGAACTCGAGCCGGTCGATCCACGCGCGCAGCCGCTCGGCCGGGACGCTTTGCGCGACCGCCGCAAGGGCGACCAGCCCGCGGCGGCCGTCCGGCGGGGTCAGCGACAGCGCGCGCTCGACCGGCGCCCGGTCGAAGCGCAACGCGTCGTCAAGCGCGGCCAGGAGGCCCAGCGCCTCGCAACGCTCCAACCCGTCGACAACGCTGGGCTCGTCCAGCAGCAGTCGCAGCTCGTCGCCCACGCGCGCGCCCGAGACGGTCGCCAAGGCTCTCGCGGCGATCGCTTCGTTCGCCAGCGCAGCGGTCTGCGCGTCAGGCTCGAATCCCAGCCTTGCCCCGTACCGGGCAAGTCGCAGCAAGCGCGTCGGATCGTCGAGGAACGAGCCTGCGTGCAACACGCGCAGCTTGCCCGCAGCGAGGTCGTCGAGCGCTTCGGGGACGTGACTGAGCTCACCGAGGCGCTCGCCGGGCTCGAGCGCCAGCGCGATCGCGTGCACGCTGAAATCGCGCCTGCGCAGATCCTGCTCGAGCGTGCCGGGCTCCACCTCGGGCAGCGCGCCGGGCGCTGCGTAGCGCTCACGGCGGGCGGTCACGAGGTCGATCCGCTCGCCGCCGGCGACGACCGTGACCGTGCCGAAGCGTTCGTGGCTGCGCAGCTCGCCCTCCAGCCGTTCGACCAGCAGACGACCGATCGGCTCGGCATCGCCCTCCACCACGAGGTCCAGGTCGAGCGGCCGTTCGATCCCCAGCAGCAGGTCGCGAACCGCTCCGCCCACCATGTGCACGCCGCGCACGCCGTCGAGCGCGCTCACCAGCGACGCGCCGGAGGGCAGCGCACTCAGGCGCTCCATGAGCTGTTCGCGAGTGGGCAGGCGCATAGTTCCAAGTGTGCCGCGGGCTACGATCCGGCGCGGTGTCGTCCCTACTCAAACGCCTGCTGCGGCGCCGTCTGCTCGTCGCCGCGGCCGTCGCTTTGCTCGTTCTGGCCGGCGGCGGGCTGGCCGCCTTCGCGTTGCTTCGCGGCAACACCGGCAACGTCTCGCACCCGAACGCGTCGTTCCAGCCCGAGGCGCCGTCGAAGCCTCCGGCGCGCTCGGCCCGGGACCGCTTCGTCTGGCCCACCTATGGCTACACGCCCGAACGCCGCCATTACTTCCCGGCTCCGGCGTCGTTCGGCCCACCGTTCACCGAACGCTGGTCGCGCGCGGGCAGGACGCTGATCGAGTTTCCCCCGGCGATCTCCGGTCGCACGCTCTACGTGCTCAACAACTTCGGCCTGATGCAGGCGATCAACGCTGACACCGGCAGGCGGCGATGGCATCGCAAGCTCGGCCTCGTTTCCGCAAGCTCGCCGGCTGTCGGCGGCAATACCGTGTACGCGACGATCCTCCAGCACCACAAGGCGGGCGCCGGCCGAGTGGTAGCCGTGTCGGCGCGCAACGGCCACATCCGCTGGTCGCGCCCGCTGCGGGGGCGCAGCGAATCCTCGCCGCTGCTCGATCACGGCAGCCTCTACTTTGGCTCGGAGAACGGGACCGTCTATGCCCTGCGGGCCCGCAATGGGTCCACCCGCTGGACCTTCAAGGCGTCGGGCGCGGTCAAGGGCGGGCCGGCATTGTCGAATGGCGTGCTCTACTTCGGCGACTACGGCGGCAAGGTCCACGCCGTCCGCGCGAGCAACGGCCACACGGTCTGGACGGCGAAGACCAAGGGCGCCCACTTCGGCTTCTCGGCCGGACAGTTCTATTCGTCCCCCGCCGTGGCTTTCGGCCGGGTGTACCTGGGCAACACCGACGGCCGTGTCTACTCGTTCACGGTCCACAACGGTCAGCTCGCGTGGGCGCGCCAGACCGGCAACTACGTGTACGCCTCACCAGCCGTGGCGCAGATCTCCAGCTATGGCCCGACCGTCTATGAGGGCTCGTATGACGGGACCTTCTACGCGCTCGACGCGCGCAGTGGCCGCGTGCGCTGGAAGCGCAGGACGGGCGGGAAGATCTCGGGCTCGGCGACGATCGTCGGCGACGTCGTCTATTTCGCCAATCTCGCTCGACGCTCCACGCTCGGCCTGTCTGTGCGCACCGGCCGGCAGGTGTTCTCCTACTCCCAGGGCGGCTTCAACCCGGTCGTCACCGACGGCCACGCGATCTACCTGATCGGCTACTCAACGATCGCGGCGCTGACTCCGAAGAGCGCGAAGCCGCCGCGCGCGGGCGCGGCGACCCGCCGGCACAAGCACAAACACCGGCGCCACAAGCGCCACAAGCGCCACCACCAGCGCCACCGGTAGCCGCGACTCCTATCCTAAGGTCTGACCGGAATTCCCGCCTGCTCGAGGTGATTCTTGACGTCGGCGATCGTGTAGCGGCCGTAGTGGAAGATCGACGCGCACAGCACCGCGTCGGCCCCGGCGCGCAGCGCCGCCACGAGATGCTCGAGCTCGCCGGCGCCACCGGATGCGATCACCGGAACGGCGACGGCCTCGGCGACCGCGCTCGTCAGAGCCAGGTCGTAGCCGGCGTTCGTCCCGTCGCGATCCATCGAGGTGAGCAGGATCTCCCCCGCCCCTCGCTCGACCCCCTCGCGCGCCCAGGCGACCGCGTCGAGTCCGGTCTGCCGCCGGCCACCGGCGACGAAAACGCCCCAGCCGTCGCCGTCCCCATCCTCTGCGGTGCGCTTGGCGTCGATCGCGAGCACCACGCACTGCGCGCCGAACACCTCGGCCAGCTCGTCCAGCAGCTCGGGGCGCTCGACCGCCGCCGAGTTCACAGACACCTTGTCCGCGCCGGCGTCGAGCACCGCCTGGGCGTCCTGCACCGAGCGGATGCCGCCGCCGATCGTGAACGGCACGAAGACGTTGTCCGCAGTGCGCCGAGCCAGGTCCACGAGCGTGTCGCGGCGTTCGTGGGTCGCCGTGATGTCGAGGAACACGAGCTCGTCGGCGCCGTCGACGTCGTAGCGCTCGGCCAGCTCGACCGGATCGCCGGCGTCGCGGATGTCGACGAAGTTGGTGCCCTTGACCACCCTGCCGGCATCGACATCGAGGCACGGGATGACGCGCTGGTAGTGCACGGACGAAAGCTAGCGAGTGGCGTCGGCCGGCCGACGCCTATGCATCCTGTGCGAGCGCCGCCTGGCCCTCGGCGACGCTGAAGCGCCGCTCGAACAGCGCCTTGCCGACGATCACTCCGTCGAGATTGTCCAGCCCCAGGCCCGCCAGCTCGCGCAGGTCATCGAGCGACCCGATCCCTCCGGAGTAGATGAACTTCGCGTCGACGGTCTCCGCCACGGATCGAATCTCGTCCGAGTCCACTCCTGCGAACATGCCGTCGCGATCAACATTGGTGTACGCGAAACGCCCGATCCCGCGCTCCGTCATCCGCGCAACGACGTCCACGGCGTCGAGCTCCGTGCTCTCGGTCCAGCCCGCCGCCGAGACCTTGCCGCCGCGGACATCGACCGCCACGACCAAGCGGTCGCCGTGGGCGGCGACCAGCTCGTCGAGCAGCTCAGGATCGCGGTACGCCGCGGTGCCGACGACGATCCGCGCGGCGCCCGCGTCGAGCGCGTCGCGACAGGCCTCCAGGTTGCGCAGCCCGCCGCCGAACTGGACGGGGAGACCGACTTGCTCGACGATCCGGCGCAGCTGCCCGAGGTTGACCGGCTCCCCGGCTCGCGCGGCGTCGAGGTCGACGACGTGCAGCCAGCGAGCGCCGTCGCGGGCCCACGCGCGCGCGGCGTCGAGCGGATCGTCGGCATAGACGGTCGCATCGTCAAAGCGCCCCTGCACGAGGCGCACCGCCCTACCGCCCTGGATGTCGATCGCCGGCAGCAGGATCACGCGGCTACCCGCGCGCACACGCCACTGAAGTTGCGCAGCAGCGCAAGCCCGTGCGTCGACGACTTCTCGGGGTGAAACTGCACCCCGAAGAGCGTGTCGCGTGCCACGACGGACGCAAACTCCTCTCCGTACTCGCTGGTGCCGAGCACGTCCTGATCGTCCGCCGGGCGCGCTACGAAGGAGTGCACGTGGTAGAAGGCGCACTGCGCCGGCAGGCCGGCGGTCAGCTCACTCCGGCGGTGCAGCGAGACGAGGTTCCAGCCGATGTGCGGCAGCTTGAGCGAGCGGCCGGAGCGCAGGCTGCCGACGCGGCCGGGCAGCAGGCCCAGCCCGGCGGCTCCGCCCTGTTCGTCGGACTCCTCGAACAGCAGCTCCAACCCGAGGCAGACGCCGAGCAGCGGCACGCCGGCGCCGACCCGCTCGGCGATCAGCTCGTCGAGGCCCAGCCGCCGCAGGTTCTCGATCGCGCGCGGGAACGCGCCGACCCCGGGGAGGACGAGCCCATCGGCGCCGCGCAGCTCGTCGACGTCGCTGGAGACGATCGGCCGCGCCCCCACCCGGGCAAGCGCCTTCTCGACCGAGCGGCGATTGCCCATGCCATAGTCGATCACGCCGATCACGGGCCCGGCGCTCATGCGAGCGTGCCCTTCGTCGACGGCACGCCGGTCTCGGTCGGATCGAGCTCGACCGCCTGGCGCAGCGCGCGCGCGAAGGCCTTGAAGGCGGCCTCGATCAGGTGGTGGGCGTTGTTGCCCGCCTCGAGCGTCAGGTGCACGGTCAGGTGTGCCGCGGAAGCCACGGCGCGAAAGAACTCCTCGGCTAGCTCGTGGTCGAAGCCGGCGATCGCGCCTGGGGGAAGCTCGCCCTCCCAGACACACAGCGGACGCCCCGAGATGTCGATCGCGCACGACGCCCGCGCCTCGTCCATCGGGACCGTGGCGGAGCCGTAGCGGGTGATCCCCGCACGGTCTGAGAGCGCCCCGTCGAGCGCCTGGCCGAAGCAGATCCCCGCGTCCTCGACCGTGTGATGCGCGCCGGTCTCGAGGTCGCCGCTGACGCTCACGTCGAGATCGATGCGGGAATGCCGCACGAGCAGGTCGAGCATGTGGTCGAGAAACCCGACGCCGGTGTTGCGCTCCCCCGCTCCCGAGCCGTCGAGCGTCAGCACGAGGCGGACCTCGGTCTCCTTCGTGGTTCGTGCGATCTCGGCCGTACGGCTCATCGTCACTGCCCATTCTCCTGGATGCGAGCCTCCATCGAGGCTGCGTGAGCCTCAAAGCCCTCGGCACGCGCAATCGGCGCAGCGGCGCGCGCGAGCGCAGCGGCCGCCGGGCCGATGTGAACCTCGGCCATGCGACGGCGAAAGTGCCCGGGGCTCAGCGCCGACGAGAAGCGCGCCGAGCCGTCCGTCGGCAGGACGTGATTGGTTCCGGCGATGTAGTCGCCGAAGGCGGCCGTGCTGGGCGCGCCGACGAACACGCAGCCGGCGCTGCGCACCCGCGGTGCGAGCGCCTCGGCGCCGGCGCCGAGCAGCTGCAAGTGCTCCGGCGCGAACGCCTCGGCGAACGCGAGCGCCGCGTCGAGATCGCCGGCGTCGACCAATGCGCAGTTGGCTTCGCCACCGGCACGTTCGAGCGCCGCCTCGATGGCGTCGAGCGCCGGGCCCTCAGGCGAGACGGCGCAGACGAGTGAGTCGGCTCCGTGCTCCGCCTGAGCCAGCAGGTCGAGCACCGCGAGCGCCGGGTCGGCGTCGGCGTCGAGCAGGATCAAGAGGTCAGTGGGGCCGGCGAAGCCGTCGATCCCGATCCGGCCCTGCAACTGGCGCTTGGCCTCCTGAACGTAAAGGTTGCCCGGGCCGACCAGAACGTCGACCGGACGCACGCTCTCGGTGCCAAACGCGAGCGCCGCGACCGCCTGCGCCCCGCCGATCGCATAGACCTCCTCGACGCCGCAGAGCGCGCAGGTGCCTAGCACCAAAGGGTCAACCGAACCGCCGCTGCGAGGCGGAGAGCAGACGACGACCTCCCCGACGCCCGCCGTTTCGGCCGTGACCGCCCCCATCACGACGGTACTCGGATAGGGCGCCCGCCCGCCCGGGACGTATACCGCCGCCCGGCGGACCGGCACTTCGCGCAGGACGATCCGCTGACCCTGGGCGAGCTCGAGCTCGCGGTCCTCCGCCAGCGCCACCAACGCCACCTCGGCGACGTTGACGATCGCCAGTTCGAGCCCGGCGCGGACGTCTGCGTCGAGCGCAACGAGGGCCGCGTCGAGCTCCGCGCGCGGTACTCGAACCGGCCCAGCGGCCGCGTCGCCGGTGTCGAACCGGCGCGTCAGCTCGACCAGAGCCGCGTCGCCCGCCTCGCGCACCTGCGCGACGATCTCGCGCACCGCCTCCTGCACCGACGTGTCGGTCGCGACCAGGCCGCGCACGCGTGCGGCGAGCGATTCCGCCGCGCCCGGCTCGTCACTCAAGCGCAAGCGCTCAGGCCGCACGAACGCGCTCCACCAGCGTGTCAATCGCAGCCGCCTTGAGCTTGTGCGCGACCGGATTGGCGATCAGCCGCGCCGTGCAAACAGCGATCCGCTCGCGCACCACCAAGCCGTTCTGGTCCAGCGTCGCGCCGCTGGCGGTCAGGTCGACGATCGCCTCGACCAGGCCCGTGAGCGGAGCGATCTCGACCGAGCCCTTCACCTCGACGATCTCCGCCTGACGACCGGTTGACTCGAAGTACCTCGCAGCCAAACGCGGGTATTTGGTGGCGACCCGGACGACGCCGAGCCGGCGCAGCGCCTGATCGGCGCGGTTCGGGCCGGCGACGGTCGCGAGGACCATCTCACAGCGGCCGTAGCCGAGGTCGGCGAGCTCGTAGACGTCGCGTTCGCGCTGCTCCATCAGGACGTCCTTGCCGGTGATGCCGATGTCGGCGGCGCCGGCCTCGACGTACGTCGGAACGTCCGACGGGCGCATCGTGATCAGGCCCGCGTCCGCGAAGAACAGCTTGCGGTCGTTCGCGCGGACCTCGCTGGTATCGAGATCGAGCTGATCGAGCAGGTCGAGCGTCCCCGCGAACAGCGCGCCACGCGGCACCGCGATCGTCAGCCCGCCTGCGCTCATTGCTCGCTCCGTGTCGGTCCACCATCGGCGGGCGCGTCGCTGTCCGACGGCTGCTCCTGGTTCGCGAGCACTATGTGCAGCCGCTCGACGTTCAGCGCAAAGCCAACGGCCGGCAGCGGCCGCCCGAACCGCCCGAGCAGATCGTCGTAGCGTCCGCCCCCGCCCAGCGGCTGCCCGAGCGACGGGTCATAGACCTCGAAGACCGCGCCCGTGTAGTAGCCGAGCGAGCGCACCAGTCCAAGGTCCACCAGGACCCGATCGGCTACGCCGGGCTCGAGCATGCCGTACACGCGCCGCAGGCTGGCGAGCGCGTCCGTGTCGGGCCCGGCGGCATCCTCGAACACCTCGGGGCCACCGCGGCGCTGCGGCGTCGAGATCAGCAGCTCGGCGGCCGCTGCGGGCAGCTCGAGCGCCCTGACCTCGCGCTCGAGACCCGCAAAGTCACGCGTGACGAGCTCCTCCATCACGCGCTCGCGGCCCTCCGCGGGCACGTGACAGTCCTCGAGCAGCGCGGGATACAACGACGCATCCCCCAGCCCCACCCGATAGTCGCGCACCCCGGCAGCGTCCAGGGCGGCGCACAGCAGCCGCAGCGCCTCGACCGTCCCCTCGGGCGAGGGCGCGCCGATCAGTTCGATCCCGGCCTGCAGGAACTCGCGCGGCTGCCCGCGCTGTGGCCGCACGCCCCGATAGGCGTGCGCCACGTAGAAGAAGCGCAGCGGAGGCTCGACCGCCCCGTACCTCGTGGCGGCGACGCGCGCGATCGGCACCGTCATGTCGGGGCGCAGCACGAGCACGTTGCCTTGCTCGTCGAAGAGCCTGTACGTCGGACGAGCCTCGCCGACGTCCGCGCGCGCGAGCGTCGACTCGTACTCCAGCGCCGGAGTGGAGATCTCACCGTAGCCGGAGCGCTCGAAGACGGCGCGCATGTTGCGCTCGATCGCGCGTAGCTCGCCCATCTCGTCGGGCAGCACATCGCGGGTTCCACTTGGAATCGGGTGGATCATCGGCGCGGTTGGGTCGAGAGCGGCCGCGCCCTCTCAGGCGTGGACCGGCTCCGTGGCGACGCGCTCGATCCGCGCGCCGAGGTCGCGCAAGCGATCGTCGATGCGTTCGTAGCCCCGGTCGATCTGGCGGATGTTGCCGATCTCGGACACGCCGTCGGCGCACAGGGCAGCGATCAGCATCGCCATTCCCGCGCGTATGTCGGGCGACTCGACGCGCTCGCCGCGCAGTCGGCGCGGCCCGATCACGATCGCCCGGTGAGGATCGCAGAGCGTGATCGAGGCGCCCATCGAGATCAGCTTGTCGATGAAGAACAGCCGGTTCTCGAACATCTTCTCGAAGATCAGCACCGAGCCCTCGGCCTGCGTCGCGAGCGCAAGCGCGATCGACGTGAGGTCGGCTGGGAACCCAGGCCATGGCCCGTCCTCGACCTTCGACTGGTGTTCACCCGAATCGGTCTGGATCACGAGCTTCTGCTCCGGCGCCACGATGACGTCGTTGCCGTCGAGCTCGGACCGCAGGCCGAGCCGCTCGAAGATCAACCGGATCATGCGCAGGTTGTCGGGCTCCGTGTCCTTGATGCGGAGCTCGCCGCCGGTCACACCCGCCAGCGCCATGAACGATCCGATCTCGATGTGGTCGGGACCGACCACGTGGCGGCAGCCGTGCAGCGTGGCAGCGCCGCTCACCGTGAGCACATTCGACCCGATCCCCTGGATGTCGGCGCCCATCTTCACGAGCAGCCGTCCGAGGTCCTGCACGTGGGGTTCGCAAGCTGCGTTGCCGATCACCGTGATCCCGGGCGTCAGCGCCGCGGCCATCAGGGCGTTCTCCGTCGCCATGACCGAGGCCTCGTCCATGAAGACGCGTCCCGCCCGCAGGCCTCCTGGCGCGGTCAGCAGGATGTCGCGCGCGTGATCGATCTGGGCGCCGAGCTCACGGAACGCGTCGAGGTGCGGATCCAGCCGGCGGCGGCCGATGACGTCCCCGCCCGGCGGTGGCATCAGCGCACGGCCAAAGCGCGCCAGCAGCGGTCCGGCGAGCAGGAAGGAGGCCCGGATGCGCTCGGCGAGCCCACGATCGGGCTCAGTGTCGTCAACCGCGGCCGCGCACAGCGCGACCTCGTTGTCGCCGCGCCAGTCGATGTGCACGCCGAGGTCTTCGAGCAGCGCGAGCATCGCGTCGACATCGCGGATCCGGGGCACGTTGCCGATGACCAGCTCGTCCTCGGTCAGCAGGGCCGAGGCCAGGATGGGTAGGGCAGCGTTCTTGTTGCCGGCCGGGGTCACCGTGCCAGACAGCGGAACGCCGCCTTCGATTACGAACTTTTCCATCGCAGGTTTGCCCTCGCGAGGAGCTGGATGTGGTGGCGCGGCGGGCGAAGCTAGCTTAACAGCCATTCTTCAGCCCTTTTCGCGGGTCTGGGCGCTGAACCTGCTCTCGCGGCTGGCCGCTGCGGGGCGGCGGCCACCGGCGAGTTCCCGCCGCAGCTCATCTTGCGGAGGCGCGCTACGCCCAGCGGCCTCCCGCCTGCGCCCAGGCGCGCAGGTGATCGACGCCGCAAAAGGCATCCGCGATTCGATGCTCGCCTCGGTGGCGGCGCAGCGTCACCGCGGTGTCGCCAAGCGGCTGATCGCACTCGGAGCAGACCCCTGAAGCATCGCCCGTGGCGCCATCCCCCGCCAGATCCCCCGCTTCCCAGTGCGCCCCGTGGAGCACCCAGGGAACCACGTGCTCGAGCCGGCAGAACGCTGCCCGCCGCGCTCCCGCGGGCTCG
>DASZZG010000021.1:0-4289 GCA_035543355.1 Solirubrobacteraceae bacterium
GAAGGCGGCAACGCCAAGGTGACCGGGAGCCAGACCGCAAATGGTGGCTACGTCAAGGACAACGAGCAGACGCAGAACGTCGGTCACTCGACCGGTGCTGCTACGAACCTCGACATCGTCACCTTCGACAGCACCATGAACACCACCGCGTGGAGCGGCGACGCCAACCAGAGCGGCGCGGCGAACGCGGCGCTCCCGGTGAGCAACTCGCAGAGCTCGCAGAACAACGCGGACATCGACCTCACGCAGCGCGCGAAGGTCAACCAGGAGCTCACGCAGAACAACAACCCGGCCCCCTCGCCTTACTAACGCGCATGTCATGACCAGCGACGAGAACGTCGCCGCTGGTGGGAGCCGGAGGCCGGTCCACGACGACCGGCCTCCGGCGGGGCGTAACGGACCAGAGCGAAGTGAAGAAAGGTGGCGAGCCTGAAACAGATGCGGCGCTACGCGGTCGTGACAGGCAGCTCCGGGCCAGGGCAGGCGCACCGCGCCGGCGCCATGGCTCTCGCGATCGTCCTGTCAATCTCCACGGTTGCCGCCGCCGTGCAGACCAGCATCCTCGGACGGGGCCAGCTCGAGACGACGCAGACCCCCTGCGTCGCGGCCCCCCTCGCATCGACCTCGACGCCGAGCGCGATCCCGGCAGGATCGACCTCGACGTCGAGCGCGGTGCTCTCGGCGGCGCCCTCCCCGTCGGCGAGCCCGGCCGCTGCGGCCGCAACGTCCGCGGCACCAGCGGCGAGCCCGAGCCCGTCGCCAGCGGCTTCGTCATCGGCGAGCGCCGCCCTCGCGGTCGCGTCGTCCGCGCCCGCGGTGACCCTGAGCTCAAGCCCGTCGCCGGCCGCATCGGCGTCGGCGAGCGCCAGCGCGCCCGCCGCAGCCTCGCCTCAGCCGACGCCGATCCCGAGTGTCGTCGCCAGCGCCCTCCCCGCCATGTCGAGCGTCGTCCCGAGCTCGGGCCTGGGCTCCGTCCCGAGCGCAATCGCCAGCCCGAGCCTGGCCGGAGCCGCGCCCGCCGCCGCAAGCTCGAACCCATCGCCGCTCGCCTCCCCATCGCTGACCGCGGTCGCCGCGGCCGCGCCGGCCTCGCAGACGACGCCCCCGATCACACACGCTGCCGCATCCCAATCACCCGCGGCGAGCCAGCAGGCGGCCGTCACGAGCAGCGCGGCTCCTTCGACTGCGGCCACGCCGAGCCCGAGTGCCGCACCGAGTGCCGCACCGAGCGCCGCGACGCAGGGTGCTGCCGCGCCGATCGCGCCGCCGGCACTTCAGGCGTCAGCGGTGGCGCCCGGATGTGACACGACCACATCGACTGCGGCAGCGCCGGCAGCGTCCTGCGGGCCGACCGGCCAGGCCGCGGCCGCACCGATCAGCTCGCAGGCGATCGGCTCGGCGGCGTCGACCCCAGCGCCCAGTGGATCGCCGACAACACTGGCGTTGTCCACGGCCGCCGCTTCGCCCCTAGCCGCTGCCTCTGTCGTAGCGGCTCCGAGCGGTTCGCCGACGACACGCTCGGCGCCAGCGGTCGCGGCACCCAGCGCTTCGCCGACCGTCGCTGCCTCCGTCGCAACGGCGTCGTCGAGCGCCTCACCGGCTGCGGCGCCCTCGCCGTCTCCGGTCACGTCGCCAGCGCTTGCGACCGCGGTTGCACCGACCTCGAACGCCACGACCGAGAGCGCGACGCCGACGTGCGGCACGACCGCCACCCTCACCCAGACGGGCGGGGACCGAACTGGCGCTGTTGCGGCGAAGACGACCCCGAAGGACGCCTGCACTGCGAGCGCCGCCCCGGCCGCTCCGTCGAACACCACGACCGGGAGCGCCGCGAGCCTCGGTTTGGTCACGGTGACGACCCTGACGAATGGCCAGGTTGGCTCGATCGCCGCTATCGGCGGTCAAGGCGCGGCGACACTCACGAACACGTCCAGTTCGCAAGTCAAGCAAACCGGCGTTGCGGACGCGCACTCCGGCGATGTGCCCTTGGGGTCGACGTCGAACTCGGCCCCCGCCTCGGCCACCGGCGCGACCACCCTCAACAAGATCGCCGACCAGAGCGTCGTGTCCGTGACGATCGGCGGAAAGAATGACGCACCGATCAAGGTGAGCAACGACAACCAGCGGACGGTCACCGACCACGCTGAAGCGTCCTCAACGTCCGGAGCCTCGACCCCGGTCGCGCCGGCAGCCGTGACGCCCGCCGCTGCACCCGTTACCGGTGTTACCGATGTGACGACCGGCCCGGCTGTAACGGCTTCGTCGCCTGTAACAGGCCCATCCACGGCCGGGACGGCGCCAGCGTCGTGCACCGGCCACGCCGCGGAAACGACCGTCACCGGGAGCGCCGAGAAGAAGGTCACCGGTCCGGCCGCGGCAGGCCAGCCGATCGACATCGCGCTCGGCCAGCTGGCCACCGTCACCAACCAGGGGATCACGACCGGCGCTGCTGCGGTCGCTCCTGCCGGCGCGGTCTCGCCCAAGAGCGCTGCGGCGCCGACGACCGGCGGCGCGGCCGGCACCGGCCTCACGGCCACGAACAGCATCAGCAACACGGCCCTCGTCGACGTGACGATCGGCGGAAGTAACTACGCACCGATCACCGTCGCGATCAAGACCATCTCGACGATCTTCAATGCGGCCCTGACCATCGTCGAGACCGCCGCGGGCGCCGGTGCGGGGAGCACGGGCGGCGAACAATCCGGCCTTGGGGCGCGGGCGACGAACCGGGTGCGCCTCGACGGCACGGCATCAGTCGACATCGCCGGCGACAACCACAGCCCGATCACGATCGTGCTCAACATCGCCGCGGATCTTTGGAACTCCGGGCTGGCGCTCCTTGGCGGCGGCACCGGCGGACCCGCCAAGGCATCGGCGACGGGTCTCGAGGTCGACAACATCCTCAACCTGCTCGGCCGCGTGAGCGTTCGGATCGGTGGGTCCAACTACGCGCCCATCGACATCCAGCTGGTCCTCGAGAACATCATCCACAACCAAGGCATCGCGACCGCGCGCAGCGCGGCGGACGCCGGCCTCGGAGCTGCCCGGGCCGCTATCGATCACAGCGTCTCGTCCGGCCCGGCGTCGTGCCTGAGCCTGCTGAGCGCCGCGGGCGTCGTGAACGGTCAGACCGCAAGCGTGAAGATGCCGGTCGACGACCTCCGCCGTCAGGTCCTCGCGGGGAACTCGCATGTAGTGGACGTCCAGGGCCAAGGCACGGCGCGCTGCTCGACGGGCAACGTGTCGGGCTCGGGAGGAAGCGCGACGAGCGGCGCGGTCACCGTGGGTCCCAGCGAGACGACGCTCACGGTCGTGACGACGCAGGTCGCCGACACCTCACAGGTCTCCGAGCCGAAGCCCGACGCCGCGGTCCCGGGCGCCGGCAACGCTGATGGCAACGGCGCCGGGGACGGGCAGGATGGCGCGGGGGCGACTCACAACGCTCAGGTCGTCGTCGCGGTGACGAAGACGGCGATCAGGCTGCCCGGCAACGGCGCCGTCAACGAGGACATCTACGAGTGGGTCGTCGAGTGGGTGCCGCTGTACGTGATCTACCCGGACGAGGAGCAGCAGCCGGTCGCGCGCGCGGTCCAGCCGAACGACGAGCCCGAGAGCGAAACCACGACGAGCATGGCCGGTGCGTACGCCAAGCCGGGCGCCGGCCCGACAGCACCCGCCACCGGCCGGCTGGGCCTCGACCTTCTGTCACAGCTGCAGGTGGCGCTGCTCAGCCTGCTCGCGTTCGTCCTGCTGGCGCTGGTGAAGCGCCGGCTGAAGGCTGCCGCAGCTCGGAAATTGGCACTGCAAAAGCCGCAACTCACGGTCGTGATGGCCGGAGCGGAAGCGGCGGACTGAACAAGCGAATGACCTTGGGGGGTGTGGCATGATCGGATTCCTCGCGCGGATAACAGTGGTCGCGGTCCTGGGCTTCGCCGTCGTACTGGGAGGCGAAGCGCTCCTGACATCGAGTCTCGCGGCGGTGCCCACAGGCCAGATCAGCGTGCTCAGAGGGGAGCTCTGCGGCACCGCACAGGACTCCGCGTGGGCGACCTGTACGGACACCCACCCGACGCCGCCGGGTTACCCGACGCACGACTATCCGACCTACCCGGCATACCCGACGCACGCCTACCCAACCTACCCGCCGTATCCGACGCACTCTTATCCCAGCCCGACCCCCAAGCCGACCCCCAAGCCGACCCCGACGCCGACACCGACGCCGACACCGACGCCGACCCCGACGCCGACACCGGTCGTCGTGGTGGTGACGCCGACGCCGACGCCGACCC